>CAYUTF010000223.1:0-2575 GCA_964447495.1 uncultured archaeon | reverse complement strand
ATTTTTTTGAATTCTATGATTATAAAAGCAATAACCACATTGATTTTGACAATAATTTGATAATGAGATTGTGAAATTTTTAGAAAAAGTAATGACTTTTTGTTGATCTTTATCTAAATTCTTTTTAATCTCACTTACTTTTTCCCCTATCTTTTTCAATGATATAGATCTTAGCTTTTCAGTATCTAATGAGGAATATTTCATGTTCTTTTCAAATATTTTAACAATAGATAATTATCTCTTCTTTTGATTTTTGATAAAATATATCGCGGACAATCCTTCATTCTCAAGAAGCCATCCCCCTCAACTAACGATATAGCATCTTGACCACCAACAATCCAAGGTGCTACAGTCAGTTGTATCTCATCAACCAAATTTTCTTTTACAAAATTCCAATTTAAATTTCCTCCCCCTTCTAATAATATGGATTTAATACCCATTTGATACAATTTCGGCATCAATTTTACTATATCTACATTAGAACCAGTACCCGAGGGAATAATGGTGACGTTTTTTGCTTTAAATTCATCTATCTTCTTCTGAGAAACTTTTTCAGTAGTACATATAATTGTAGGATAAATATCAGGCTGATATGTAATAACATTTGAATCAATTGGAATGCTAAGATTACTATCCAAAACAATACGATAATAGCCAGAATGTGAATAAAATTTAATATGAAGCTTTGGATTATCTAACAGAACCGTATTTTTTCCCACCATTATTGCATCCATTTTACTCCTTAATTTATGCACTTCTTTCCAATCTTTCTCATCAGATATTTCAGGATCTCCTTTTTTTGAAGCAATCTTTCCATCAATTGTCATTGCCGCCTTTAAAATAATATAAGGCCTTTCAATATCGTTCATATAAAACTTTTCCTCCAATATATACTTGTTTAATATTCTTTGCATTAGTTCTTTGGACAACCAATGGAAAGAAAGTCTCAGGATCGATACAATTGGTGTAAAAATTAGAATCGCCCAAATTAATTACGATTAAATCACCTGATTTTCCTTTAGATATAGAACCTACTTCAGATTCTAAGTTATATATCTTAGCTGCATTAATAGTTACCATTTTTAGTAAATCCTTCGCATTAATATTCTCTATTTTCTCTTTTTTCATTTGAATTCTAGCAATATAGTACAAATAGCGCATCTCTTCAAATAAATCTAAATTATTTACCATAACATTGTCTGTTCCTAAAGATATAGGAATATTTAATTCTAAAATTTCATTAATAGGAGGAAATCCAAGCCCAAAATACCCATTACTTCTAGGACATAACACAATTGAAATCTTTTTTTCCTTAATTAGTTCTAAATCACTTTTTTCTAGTTTTGTTCCATGGATAATAATATCTACTAATCCATCATCAAATATTTGTCTTAAAAGATTCGAATCACGATTAAGCTCAGCGACATGACAGGCTATTTTTTTTTTGGAAATGTATTTGTATTTTTTTAGCTCTGATTTAACATCAATAGTAATATTATGATAACTTGGCAAACCAATTCCATCAGATATATTAAAAATCGGTTCAATTTCTTTTATTTGATTAAATCGTCCAAAGATTAGCGATTTAATTTGTTCGCCACTTATCACTCTTTTTAAAAGCTCTATTCCTTCTATATTATTTTCTCTAAAGTCAATAAAATAGCTTATTCCATTAGATATCATTTCTTCTATTGCACACTTAATTCCTTTCGCCTTCTCAGTAATCGGGGTTTCTTTAAGTAGTTGATGTTTGATACCATTAGGAGGACTAACAACATCAATTAACTCTTTATTAAAACCTCTCTCTTTGGCAAAGCTATCTCCAATATGGACATGAGAATTAATAAGACTTGGAATAACCAGAAGATTCTCTTTTTCTTCATCGAAATTAATTACTGAATCCGGATCTTCATATGCCAATTCGGATATTTTACCTTTTTCATCAAAAAATATAGTTATATTCTGTTTTAATTCTAAATTATCTCCAATCAACCCAAATTTACTGCAGAGCTGTTTTTCCGACATTTTTTTTAAATTAAAGAAGAGTAATAATTTTTGAATTAAATCATATATTTTATCAGAACAATCTTATTCATTAATACTTTTTATATTATATTCCATCTTTTATTTAATAGTGGAAAAAAAATAAGATAGTGATACTTGATTAGTCCATTCAAGAAAGATTTACAAAACTCCGGCTCAAAAGTTGATATTCCAATTGATAAGGTTGGGATCGTTGGGGTTGAAAAGAAGGTAGATATTGTCCAAGAAAATAAACGATACTCTTTTTATCCTAAGATTTCGGCTCTAATTTCTCTCCCTGCAAAACAGCGAGGTATACATATGTCTCGTACCTCTGAAACCATTGAGGAGATAATAAATGAGGTTATATTCAAACCAACACCTTCAGTAGAAGTAGTAGGGGATAGAATCGCAAGACAATTACTAGAAAAACATCCATACACCAGAAAAGTGTATGTAAAACTTGAAGGAAAAATAATTGTACAAACCAAAGATGACCAACAAAGAAATATTCAGAAATCATATAAAATAAGTTCTTTTGTAAAAGCACAAA
>CAYUTF010000222.1:0-2649 GCA_964447495.1 uncultured archaeon | reverse complement strand
TATCGATAAAACAAAATATTGAATGGCACATCGCGATGGGCTATAACGCGGTAGCGATAACTGATCATAATAATATGCACCATTTAGAAAAAATCGATAAAGTAAAAGCAGAATATTGTGAAAAGAATATTATAATTCTCAGTGGAATTGAATGGACCACCAAGCGTATTCATTTAAACTTTTTAGGAGTTCCAAATTGGGAATATAAAATTAACTACAAGCCCACTGATGACCAAATAATTGAAACAATTAATAAAGTCCATGATCTAGGAGGTATTGTAGTGTGCAATCATATTCCCTGGAGTCTATATGAATTTAATATGAAAACCCATCCCCCCCGGGAATCATTATTAGAGTGGGGTATTGATTTTATAGAGATTATAAATGATGATTGTAAACCTGAAAATGTATACGACCATGAGTCCTACGATTTCTTTAGTAAATATAAAAGTGAAGTAGGGATGATCACGGGGACAGACATGCATAAACCTGATGGATTGGCTAGTGGAGGCGTGCACGGCTGGACACTGATGAATATAAGAGAAAGTTCTGAAGAAGCTTTAATAGAAGAATTAAGGAAAAAAAATACTGAAATCCTCTATTCAAAAGAACCTTATTTAGATCCAGGGATTCATAAATAATTATATTGCAAAAAATGTTAATCTAAGCATTACTCTGCGTTAAGATATTGTATTTTTCCATTCTTTTCGATTTTATGCACTTTTTCTTCATCTTCTAAATAATAAAGATGCCCTAAAACTTCACTTAAAGCCATATAAGAATTAATCTCATCCAAATCTGTACCAAAATGAATTTGGGAAATCTCAAAAGGAGTCAAGGGTTTTTCCTTTATTACTTCTAAAATTTCATTTAATCTATTTTTATGATGCTCTTTAATAGCCATGATTCTCTCATGAGGATTAAATATTACTTCTTGATGAGCAGGAAATATGATTTGAGGGTTTAGCTTATCTATTCTATCTAAAGAATTTAAATAATATTTCAAAATATTATTGAAATCAAAATTATTATATTTTTCAATCAAAAAATCATTCACAATAAAGTTACCGATATGGGGCGTAATTCGACTGAGAATATGGTCTCCTGAAAATAAATGCTTCTTTTTTGAATCTAAAATACAAATATGCCCGAAACTATGACCAGGAGTCCAAATGACTTCTAAATTATCAAGAATTATATCTTTATCCTTTAAAATTATATCTGGTTTTTGGTAATTTAAAAATTGCGGCCAATACGTAAAGAATTGAACCACTTTTTTTCCTTGCTCCTCTGTAATACCATATTTAACCATCTGGCTAGCAATTTTAGCAGCACGATTTTTTAAATCTGATAAATTCGAAGAATTCGTTTCCCATTTTAACAATTCATAGGTAATATCATGCATTAGGACTTTAAGTCGCGGATTTTTCTGTTTTAGTTTTTTTACTAATCCAATATGGTCGATATGAATATGAGTAATAAAGCAATAATCGATATCACTAACAGTAATTTTCAATTCATTAAGTGCTTCATAAAATTTCTTACTCCAGTTTCCTAGATTTACACCAGAGTCAATTAAGATGAGGTTATCGTCAATATAGAAAAGATATACGCAAACATATTTCACAGCAAAAGGGACATCAATCTTTATCTGGTATATGCCCTCGATTTCATTGATCTCAGATTTAAATTTACGCAATCTTAAATTCCCATATAATTTATTCTGTTAAAAAAATAAATTAAATCCGCAATTTTTAGTTTTCCTTCAAAATAAAAAAAAATTTAGTATATTAAAAATAAAAGAGAAAATTCTTTTTCTAATTCCTTAATCCTTTAAGCCGAAATACAATAACCAGAAACTGATCAAATATCCAATCCTAACAATTATTACATAGACATCAGGGGCAGTTAGACCTTCTATAAGACCAAAAATACAAAAGCAGAAAGAACCCATTGATATAAGAAACAATTTCCGCCTTAAAACATCTGAAGCCTGTATACTTTTTATAAGAAATCCCACTCCTAAAAGGATAGTAACGCTTAATAGGAAGATTGCCATCAGTATTCCTGCTATTGATAATGTATTTACATTGTAATCAATTAAAGCATCACCAGAAACAGCAGGAGTTCCAAAATCAAATGCACTGAATGGTTCCAAAAAAATGATGATATCAAAAATTATACCTAGAATAATAAAGATCGAAACTAAGTACCATTTTTTTGTTAATCCTAAAAGTCTTGTTCCAATATAAATTGCTGTAATGATTGCTGGTGCTAACCAAATATAACTCAATAATGCTACAATACCATGAACATTAACGATATTATTTTCTGTTGCCAGAACAATTAAAAAATCTAAAAATACGCCCAAATACATTAATCCAGCAAAAATAGTAACCAACCCTAAAAACATGAGAAGATTAACGTTTGATTTCTTTGATTTGTATATAAAAAATAAACCAAAAATTACTCCAAAAAGCACCACTCCTGTTGCTGTTAATCCATCTATCCAACCTAAAACTGAAAGCATTAACATATTATATAACACTCTAAAGAACTTTTAAAAATAGAGATTATTAATTTTTTTAACTAAAATATAAAGTCATCTATATTTATATGCTTACATTACTAAATATTCCAGTAGATATA
>CAYUTF010000221.1:0-2673 GCA_964447495.1 uncultured archaeon | reverse complement strand
CCACTTCTTTTACCCCATTTAGCATACAACCATCCTATAAACCCAAAAAATGCCGCAAGAACTATGTTTAATATCCCTAAAAAAAATATCATACTATTAACAATACTTACTATAAGTCCTATGACTATATACACTATAAATAATAGTTTTGCTTGATATAAAGTAATAGAGCCTCTTGGGATTGGTCGTGTAGGTCTATTGATTTTATCTATTTCAATATCATAAATATCATTAATGACCATTCCTGAACCAGCAATAAAAATATAGGTTATAACACCTAAAAGTATATTTATCGCAAGTTTATCATATAAAATTCCAGTACGAGTGTTTAATAATCCTATAATAACTGTAAGAGAGCCCATTAAACAGTTTACCGGTCTGAGAATTTCAATAGCATCTTTAATTTTCATATAATACACTCTTATACCAATTATTTTAGAGGGTAATTCTTTTTAAAGCACTTAGCGGTATCTTTAATTTGATCTATGATCTCTTTCAAGAAATTTCCTTTATGTTTTATTATATTATTTTCTAAAAAGCTTCCCATTACAATTATATCAGCACCTGCTTCAACAAAAATTCTTGCATCTTCTTTACAATTAACACCTCCACCAGTCATAATGGGAATATTTAAGATAGTCGAACATAACTTTATAATTTCTGGTGGAATGCAATCTCCCCCAGAACCTGCTTCGAGGTAAATCATTTTATACCCGATCATTTCAGCAGCTAAACTAAATGCGGCAGTAAGTTTAGGTTTATTTCTAGGAAGAAGTTTTGCTTTTCCTATCCATCCAGCTGTAGCGCCAGGTTCTACTATTAAGTATGCCGTAGAGATATATTCAAGATTAGCCATTCTAACAGTATAACTTGCTAGTGCTTGCTGAGTGATTATAAAATAGGGATCTTCAGAATTTAATAAAGACATAAATAATATTGCATCAGCAAATTTTGAAATATTTGTAATACCCCCTGGAAAGATGATTATTGGTATATTAACATTTTCTTTAATTGCGGTGATCGTTTGATCAACAAATGTTTGATCAAAAACTGTGCTCCCTCCAATAAGAATTCCATCTGTACCTGCTTCTTCTGCATATTGTGCCATCTTAGCTGCTTTTTTAGGGCTCTGTCGTGTTGGATCCGGATCAATTAATGAGAAATGAAGAGCACCTTGTTTATTTATCTTCTTAATGATGTATTCATACGTGGTCCTCTTCTCTGGTCCAAAATTTTCCATTTTTATAGAAAACCTCAATTTATATAATTATTCTACTTTTTTAGGATTTATTAACATTTTTCTAACTTTATCATATACCTGAATAATCTGTAATTTCCACTCATCAAACATAGTTATATCTCGAGGAAATTTTTTATAAAGTTTTGAAATTTCCCTCATTCTTAATCTTAGATAATTTAAATCTAAAAGTAAGTTTGGTTTAGATATACCTTTAAAAGCTTTTACGGCCATATCTAATATTGATAAATTCAAATCTCCAGTCGAGGATATTTTTAAGATATCTTCACCAGTAAGTAAATCTTTTTCTAAACCAAAATTTAATTCTTCATTGTTGAGCACTTGAAGTACCATTCTTAAGAGATCTAATGATGCAAATTCAGCTCCAAAACTCGTCATAACTTCATAATTGTAATCCCATAGATTTTTTATATCGAATTTTCCTTCATTAATAGCTGCTAAAGCAGTATTAGCCGCTAAATATCCTGCCCTCATCGATGGATCAATTCCACCTCCATGTAGTGGATTTACTTGGCAAGCAGAATCTCCTACAAATAATATTCCATCATCAGCACAAGACCAAAGAGGTCTCCTAATAGGAACAACTCCCCCTCCAGATGAAAGAATTTCAATATTAGTGGACTTAATGTATTGATTAAATACATTTTGTTTATATAACTCTTTAACTTCACCTTTGTAATCCATAAATACCCCTAATCCGATATTTACAGAAGTAGAATCCTTTGGGAAATACCAAATATATCCTCCAGGAGCTTTTTCTTGATTTAAAACTATAGTAATGTATTCTGGATCAATTACTTGAACATCTTGAGAGGAAAATTTTATTATCTCTCGATAGCATAATATACTATCTTCTTTCGGGATTTCTTTTTCAATTAAAGTACCTTTAACTTTCTTCCTTAATGGCGTGTAAAAACCAGAAGCATCAATTACTAACTTTGATTTAAGTTCAATTTTAGTTCCCGTTTTTAATTTAACTTTAACACCAGAAACAATATTATTATCATAAATTAATTCTAAAGCCATTGTATTATCTAAAAACTGTGAAACACCTGCATCTAATGATTCATTCAAAAGTCTTTGCCCAAATTCAAGTCTATTTACAATATACCCTGCTTGTTTTGGGTCTCTTAAAGTAATACACTTTTGAAGATTCGGAGTATATAATTTTGCTCCTTTTATATTGCAGGAAAGTTCATCTCCTTTAGGATGATTTATTTGAAGGTAATCAAAAATATCGGTTCCTACAGCGTCTCCGCATATTTTGTCACCTATTAAATTTCTCTCTTTCCGGTCTATCAAACAGACATCTAAACCTTGTTTAGCAGCAAACCGAGCTGCTGTACTGCCGCCTGTTCCAGCACCAACAACAATCACATCAAAAGATTTCTTGATAGATTCCATGATAAGTCTAA
>CAYUTF010000220.1:0-2708 GCA_964447495.1 uncultured archaeon | reverse complement strand
ACAGAATGTTGACATAATGGTGCTGACTGGTAAGCCCCCATTAAGCCCTTATTGTCTTTTCCTGTACTTTCTGAGAGTTCTTGAACAAATAACCCTACTGAACCTTCTAAATTTAAAGAATATGGCATGGAGAACACAAGTTTATATCCTTTTATGTATAAATGATACAAATATACTGCCATTTTAGAAGCCTCGTTCACTTTAAAATTCATATATGTACTATATCCGTTTTCCAAACCTTGTATAAATTCTTCAACGTTTACTTCAGCCAAATAAGCAGGAAAAATAGCCACATTCGAAATGGAAGCAACAAAACGACCAGCTAAATCTGGAACATCTAAGAGAGGACATTTTAATTCTTTTAATATCTCAAACATAGTACCCTGTGATGAAAGTCCAATAAAATCATACCCTTTATCAACAAAAATTCCAATTGTTGAATTTATATCTATAGTTTCTCCGCCTCTAGAAATAGGTATTACGATTGAGTCTGAGGTATTAGTTTCTTCTAAACATTGATTTAATTCTTTTGATCGGGAACTTGTTATCGGATAAATCTTTTTTTTCCCAAGGTGTTTCAATGCTAATAATGTCTGAATAGAACCCCCTGTACCAAGCACAATCAAATTTTTTAATGTTTCTACAGAAATATTTTCTACAACCTTTGATATCTCCTTAAAATCAATATAAGATTTAGTATCGATGAAAAAAGGCTCATCCCAATTCTTTTTATTGTTAAGAATTTTCTTAATATAACCATTAACTATTTCATCCTTAATATTTGGGTACATTTCTATTTCCAAAAGAGAATTCATTTTACAATATCACCTAATCTGTGATTTTAATATGGTATATTCTAATATTATACATTGTTCTTCTTACTTAACTATATAACATTCGATAATTATATTAATTTTTTTCGGTAAAAATAAAATTTGTTTAAAATTACAGTAATAATATTACTTAAGATAAAAAAAATGTTTAACCCTCTTCTATTATGTCTGATAATCAATTTTTCTTTCTGCTTGAAACCCTGTTTAATAGTATAGATGATATTCGATCTGCTGCAATTGTTTCGAAAGAAGGTTTGATTGTTCATTCCATTTTAGAGGAAGGAATATCAGATTTAAATTTAGCGGCGATGACAGCAACCATACTTTCTGTGGCAGAACGAGTGCTTACAGAGTTAAAATCAGGACAATTAGATGTTTGTATTGTACAGGGAGATGAAGGCAATTTTATTGTTATGGATGCTGGGGAGGATCTAATTATTGCTGTATGTTTAGATATTGATGCCAGGATGGATACTTGTTTTATTGAAATGCGAAAAATTTCTGAGCAAATTAAGAATATTTCATAATTTCATTATTAAGCTCTTAATAAATCTACAAACTGAAAAATTAGAACTCTATTGTTTTTAAAATACCCTCTATGCTATTATTGCATTAATTAATTGAAACTATAAAAATTACACTATAATTAGAAATAAAGTGAATAGAAAAAATGGCTAAAGCAAGCGATATAGATAATAAAAGTTATAGCCAAACCGACCAACCTTATTACTGTACTGAATGTAAAAGGAATCATACTAAGGGAAAGATTTATAAAGAGCATATAGCTTTTGCTAAATTTGAGGAAAATAAAAAAGTGGCTAAACTTGATACTGAAGAAGACCCTATTGAAAATAAATATGATGATGAAGCTGAATTGAAAGAAGCTTTTGAAGAACTTGAAGGAGACAACTTAGATGATGAGGATTTAGATGTAGAAGAAGATATAATTGAAGATGAGATTGAAAATGATGTTGAGGATGATGATACTGATGATACTGATGATGATTTTCAAATAAGTGATGAATTAAGTGAATCTGTAGACGCGGTGAAAAAACTTCCCGGAGTAGGTGAAGCTACATTAAAAAAGCTTATTAAAGCAGGTTTCAACAGTCTTGAATCGATTGCCTATACACCACCAACAATTATCCAAAATGAAAGTGGACTTGGTGATAAAACAACATCTAAGTTAATTAAGGCATGTATGGATAAATTAAATATTGGCTTTAAATCTGCTGAAGATATTTGGGAGCATAGAAAAAATATTGCTAAAATTTCTACTAATAGTCAAGAACTTGATGATCTTTTAGGAGGAGGTTTAGAAACGGGATGCGTTACTGAGTTTTTTGGTGAGTTTAGGACGGGAAAGACTCAAATAATGCACCAGCTTTGTGTAAACGTACAACTACCAAGAGATAAAGGGGGTCTTGAAGGGAGAGCGATGTATATTGATACTGAAGGAACGTTTCGACCAGAAAGAATAATCCAAATGAGCGAAGGACATAATTTAGACCATAAAAAAGTACTAAAAAATATTATTTTTGGGCGTGCTTATAACTCCGATCATCAGATACTCTTAATAAAAGAAGCTGCTAATCTGATAAAAGAAAATAATATCAAATTAATTGTAGTAGATTCTATTATTGGACACTTTAGAAGTGAATATGTCGGGCGAGGCACTCTTGCTAATCGGCAACAAACATTAAATGGGCATCTTCATGATTTATTAAGATTAGCTGATATTTATCCAGAATTGGGGGTTGTTGTGACTAATCAAGTTCAAGCAAAACCCGATGTTTTTTATGGGAATCCTATACAAGCAGCTGGTGGGAATATTATCGCACACGGTTCTACAATCCGAGTTTATTTGAGGAAAGG
>CAYUTF010000219.1:0-2735 GCA_964447495.1 uncultured archaeon | reverse complement strand
GAACGGATATAATTAAAGAAGAATTTAATCAGAAAACAAAGATCATAAATCTACAACCAATTGATAAAACTAAACCTCAAGATCTGAAGAATACAGCCTCTATGAATCCGAAAGAAGTTGAAAATAATACGGAGGTGCCATAATATTGAGATTATCTAATTCTAAAATACAAAAAATTGGAATTTTACTCATATTTATCCTAATCTCACTTAGTTTAGTTAAATTATATGAATTAAATAATAGTTATAATACTGAAAAGACTCATCTTGAAACCAGCATGAATAAGCAATGGTTAGATAATAGTAATTTCTCTACACAGGATGCTTGGTACTATATCGAAGGAGACACTGGAGATAATTCAACTGTAGAGGCATTTATAGATCAGGGTAGTGCTAATATTCGAGTTATAGGTGAAGAGCAACGCCACGAATTTTCAGATTCATTAAATGATGGAACCTGGAATAAAACAAGAAATGAAAACTTTGTATTCCCCAATCTCTTTGCTGAAAATAGATCCTACGGATTATATGTATCTCATGATTACAATGAAGCGGTAAATCAAACTCAGCAATATCATAGTGTTCATTGGAAAAAGATTATTACCACAGGTTTAGATATGTCTAAATATACAATCACTGATGCTACTTTAGAGGTAATATTCAACGCCACAGTTAGCACAAATCTGGAAGTCTTAGGACAGGGGAGCCGTTATACTGTTGGTGATTTTGCGCGATTTTATGTCTATATTTCTGATATTGGCGAAACTAATAGATTTAGGGTTGCTTATAATAGAACTATCTCTTTAGGATATGACAGCGCATATACTACTATTGTGGATACAATTTTAGAGACAGTCGATAAGAATGATATTATCCAGGCTTTAGAATCTGCTTTTGAGAAAGACCCACTTCATTCAAGAGCACTAATTACCATTGGTATCGATGTATACTGCGAAGATAATGAAGGTACAGATAGAGATACGTTTACAAGCTTACTTATTAAATCGCTCAATCTAACATTTACTTCGGTGAGAAGTGTTGAAAAATTTACCACAATATCATGGAATCAAATAGGGGATAGCCTTGATCAAGATAATATTCAGATTATTAACGCTCGTTTAGGGTTTAGCCAAAAGATCAATCAATTATGGCCATCTGATCTATCTACTTTTTCTGAAATACGTATTTATCTTAATGAGAATCAATTTAAAGATACTATTCAATTAAGTACCATAAACAGTTCGTTTCATGAAGCGAAAACGGGTGGTTTTGATGTCACTAATTTAATTCTTAAAAATGTCAATATTTCCGTCTCAATTCAACTTTTTATAGCAAATAATTTTGGCTTAGATTCTAATAGGACAATTTCGATTGATGATGTTTACTTAACTATTAATTATATCTTTCTTGAACCTGAAACGAATATGCTACCTCTTATTATAGGATTATCCGCAGGTATTGCAGGTCTAACATTGATTTTCATATTATACCAAACACATTTTAAGTATCCAGCTAAAATTAGAAAAATAAGAAAAGTAAAGAAGAAGATTAGAAAAGGTAAAAGTATGAAACCTTTAAAATTATCAACTCGAGATGAAATTATTTCTAATCAATATAAAAATAAAATTCAATCATTGAATTTAGAAAAACAACAAGAATTTAGTGAAATTCAAAATAAAGATTTGAAAAAATTAAATGAGGAATAAGTAAAAATGACAAAGGGATATATAATTACCAAATGGACTGAAGATCAAGGATTAATGCTTCAATTAAGTTATCCTGAGAGTTTAAAAGTTGATTTGGACGATATGATGCGAATATTTTACGCTCATATTACTGGTGCCGCGGAAGCAGGTAATGTTTTAGTCCGCTTAGAAAAAGTTAGCTCTAATGTTTCAAGTTATTTCACAGGAATGGACTCAAAAATTCCATTTATGATCAACCTAATGTTAGACCTTGATGAAGATCCAGAAATCTTTGGTGAAACTGCAATTTCTGAAATAAATAGCAATATTCTTACTTATTTAAATGCAATTGCGAATGAACCTTCAAAAATATATGATATTACAGAAGAATTAAAAGATTATATCAAAAATTCTTTATTCCTATTGGAGCGGTTAAAAAATTTAAGTAAAGAACAAAGATTAGCTCAAATATTTACGAGCGAAAAAGGAAGGAAGATTTTGGAGATTCTTCGAGAGAGTGCTTACTCAAGGAAAGAACTTCGTGATATCTTAGAGGAGAAATTGGCAAAATCAATTTTTAATCTCGAAATAACCTTAGATCCATTTGTTAAAACAGATTTGTTAAAACAAGATTGGATCGAGGGTGATTCTGATATAAGTTTATTTCTTATTTCAGATTTTATAATTATGAGAGCTCCACCACCTAAGATTATCGAAGATGCGAAAAAAAATTTACCCACCCCATATTTAGCACTAAAATATCTTGAACAAGTTAATAGATTTTTCTCAAATTATACACCCACCCACGACGATAATCTAAAAGTTGCTTATAACATGATTAATCCTGATAAATATGACTTTATCACGCTCTTTAGAGAAAAAGCATTCCCAATTAACAAAATACCTAAGAGCCCCGGAGAAACTTTTGATGAAATCAAGGAGATGTTAAATTTACTTGAAAAAGACAAAGTTATAACAATCATTAAAGATCAAAAAGGATTAGAATGGATTTTCCTTCTAACAGATACAATCGCTCAAACTTTTTATCCAG
>CAYUTF010000218.1:0-2743 GCA_964447495.1 uncultured archaeon | reverse complement strand
ACGTTGGACCATTCATGCACGTCTGAACTTACCAGACAAGGCATTTGGCTACCTTTCTCCCAAGGTGACTACATGTCAACTTGAGAGATCCATTATTTCTCTTAGGAAATTGTTATAATCATGAATATAAATTTGAAATGCAGGAAAACGATTAAATTCATTATTAGTTTTTATTCTTCTTGGTTCAGTACATCTGATATCATAATCATAATTCAATAAATCAGATATAAAATCTAATGGTTCACATTCATCATTCTTAAACCAAGAATGATAAAGATGTTCATATGTCCCTTCAGCATCAAAAAATCCTTTTACATACTCTTTTTGAATACTTAAGCTTGATTGTTTTATAAGAATAGGAGTACACCAAAATTGGTGGATTTCCCTCATTCCAAAACATTTAGATAATAAAAGGTATATTGGTTTTGATGCAAATTGGATTTGATAAACACCATCAGGTCTAGGAGTGATTTCTGTATCTATTTCGAATAAATATTCTAATCTAGATTGTATTTCTTCTTCTAAGTAATCATAAGCATTTTGTTCAAAATGAATTTTATAAGCATTATTCTTGATATCATAGTGAATTCCACCATCTCTTAATGCACCAAGAATATAAGCTAGATCTTCATCAATAATTTTCGGTATTTTTACTATAGGTGACATTCCATGTCCTTTAATGTAATCGATTAGATTTGTATTATAATTTATGAATGAAATGACTGTTGATAGTGGTGGATTATCAAGTTTATATTTGAAATATCTTTTCACTTTTGGTAGTTTCTTTACTTGCACAGGTAAATTATTCCAGATTTGTTCTGATAAATCATCAGGTAAGTTTACTACTCGTATACTATTTTCCACGTCATAAAACGCAATAGTATTTATCGGATCATATCTTGTTTCAGAAAGTATAACGTTTTTCTTGAGAAAGAATTTTATTATATCTGTATCAATATATTCTAAGAACATCTTTACTATTGTAATTGCCTGTTTTCTTGGAATTTCCGGTATATCTAAATCACTCCCTTTGGTTATCTGTTTATTGCATATTAATGCACTCAAATAACAAATTCCCGCAATTATTTCATTATATTTTAATTTTTTGAGGATCAAACTGTTTTTTCTTAGTTCATCTAATAATATTCGAGGTAAATTATCAAAAAATTTGTTTATTTCTTCAAACATAATTTTTGGTTATTTATTGTATCTTTAAACAACATAATTGATATTTATTTATAAATAAAAAATCCCAAGAGATAATGGAATCTCAAATTTTTTTACCTTGTTAAGAGAGTTATAGTTACTCCCGGCGTTTAGCAGGACTTACTCGGGTTGTAACCCGGATTAATCAAACTGCCACTGGCCAGGTTTCAGCCTCTGTAAACAAGCTTTCGCTCTATCAGAGACCTATGTTTTTATTAAACAGTCGTCCCCCCTTAGTTACTGCGACTTGAGAGCCCCTACACACTGCCGAAGCTGCGTGAAGAAGTTCGCAAGCAAGCCTTATCCCAAAGTTACGGCTCTATTTTGTCGATTTCCCTAGCCTCCTTTTCACGAATACGCCTTAGGCTACTCACCTAGGGGCACCTGTTTACCGGAAAAGGTGGATTCACTAAATCCCTGATAAACATGATGCTATTATAAAATATCCCATTCAATTAATTTTCTCAGGTGTTTTTCATTTTTTATTTCAAAAATATCTGATATAAGAGAACAATTATCTCTTCTATAAGTTATTAATTTAAAATTACCTGATTTTGTATGTTTTCGATTATACGGAATTCTATATTCACCAAAAGCGTTTGCAACTTCATCTACTAAACTCTTATTTACCATATGAAGTTCAAAGTAATAAGAATGGTTTGAATAATAGAATGATCCCTCAGTATCAATAAGTCCTGTAGTGAAAAACTTTCGATGGTTCCAGTTAAGAAAATCAAGAAAATAGGGGGGTAAAATATCATAAGATTTATTAAAAACATCTGTATATTCAAAAATTTGTTGGAATAGCAAAACTAAAGGTTTGGAACGGATTAAATTTTCTGCGTAAGTATTGTAATCAATATATACGCCACCGTTTCCAAAAATTGTTTCCATATCTCTTGAATTAAGACGTACAAATCTTTTACCCTCTTCTTTTAATGACCATTTGTAATCACCATCATATTCACCACAAGATCCATCTCCACTAAATCGACCAAGAATTTCAATTAACATTGGACTGATTTTTCTTGGAATTTTTGTTTGATTACCTCTTGAACTCGACAAATAATCAATTTCGGTTTCTATAAAATTTTCATCGATTCCACCTAATTCTACTAATTCATTAAGAATTCTTAGTGGTATTGGAGTAGTTCCAATTCTCCAATTTCTAAGTTGTTTTATTGATACTCGGAAATTTCCAGATAAATCAGAGAGAGTCATCTTATAGTTTTCTTTTACTAGTTCAATCATATGGTTGAATTTCAACAATAGATTTCTCCCTGATGCATATAGTTGCTCTCTATAATTTCGAGGTGCTTCGATTTCTAAATCAAAAATACAGATGTAATCTCTAAAATCAATCACGTCTTATCAGATCTTTCAAATATAATTATTTAATGTCTAATTAAATTGATTATATTTAAACAAAAAATTCTATAGAAATTTATAAAATGAAAGGGATTTATTTTGAACACCTTTTTCTGTCGGTTCTGGGTACGATCACGGCGTTCCTTGTGTATGCCTTTTTAATAAGTCC
>CAYUTF010000217.1:0-2783 GCA_964447495.1 uncultured archaeon | reverse complement strand
CTTCTACGCATTAAGAATCAATAAATTAAAAAAATTGTTCGTTTATAATTATTGTCAGACGAAAAAATATATTTGCCAATATTATAACGTATTAAAAATAAGAATTTTGTTAATATACATTAAAAAAAGGTGAGTGTTATGCCACTACGATTTAATACCTGTCCTCATTGTAATAAAAGAATTGTATTTAAGATTGATGAAAAGGATATTGATACGTCGCAGTATCCCTCACCTGTCTACATTTTTCATAATATTGAATCATGCGGGAAAATTTCTACTTTTTATGTCGATAGTCTTCTAAGAGTCTCCTATAAAGAGCTTGAAAAAAAACCTGGTGGAATTAAAACAATTGAAACGATAAACTAAACTTTGTTAATAAACTTGTGTAGAAATCTTATAACAATTAATTTAATATTAAATCCAATCTATATTTTTCATAGGATTTTAGAAAAATACTTCATTTCTATTTAATTATAATAGTATAACATAAAAAAAATGCCATACGATTTAGAAGATATTACAGGAATAGGAAAAGCTACAGCGGATAGAATAAAGTTAGCAGGAATAGAAACTGTACAACAGTTAGCTACAACTAATCCAGAAGATTTAGTAAAAATTAAAATCAAAGGTGTTGGAAAAACTACTGCAATTAAATATATCAATAATGCAAAAGAGTTACTTGAACAAGAAGGGCAGTCTTTGCCCACTTTAGAGGAAAACATTATTTCTAAAGAATTAAAAAAGAAAGAATCCGTTAAACAAGAAGAAAAAGAGGAAAAAACAATATCTAAATCAAAATTTTCATCAGAAAAAGCAAATAATTTAAAAGAATTAATGAAAAAGCAAGCTGAGTGTAATATTGGGTTAGTTGGGCATGTAGATCACGGCAAAACAACTCTTGTCAAGGCTCTTACTGGTGATTGGACAGATAGACACTCTGAAGAACAGGAAAGAGGCATCTCGATTAAATTAGGATATTCTAATGCCACTATTCTCTATTGTCCTGAATGTGACCAATATTTAACTTCTTATATGGCTGAAACTGCTAGAGAGAAAGGTAAACCAAGATTCTCTTGTCCCAATTGTGAAAATAATTTAGAATTTAAACGTAATATCTCATTTGTTGATGCTCCAGGACACGAAATCCTTATGGCGACCATGCTAAGCGGCGCATCATTAATGAATGGAGCATGTTTGTTAGTTGCTGCTGATGAAGAGTGTCCACAACCTCAAACAAGAGAACACTTAGCCGCCTTAAACATAGCGGGTATTAAAAACATTATTATAATTCAAAATAAGATTGATGCGGTAACAAAGGAACAAGCTCAACGAAATTACAAGCAAATTAAAAATTTTGTGAAGGGAACTGTAGCAGAAAAAGCTCCAATCATTCCCGTTTCTGCAATTTTCGGAGCCAATATTAACCTTGTAGTAAGAGCTTTTGAAGAATTAATACCTACACCGAAATTGAACGAAGATGAGGATTTCCAGTTTCTTATAGCACGATCGTTTGATATAAATCGTCCAGGAACTGAAATTACTGCTTTAAAAGGAGGCGTGATTGGCGGTTCAGTATTAAAAGGTAAGATTAAGATTGGTGAAGAAATCGAAATTAAACCAGGATTAAGAGTAAAAAATAATTATGTCCCCATCAGAACTAAACTGGTTAGTATCAACCAAGGAACAAATTTATTAGAGGAAGCAAAACCAGGAGGTTTGATTGGTCTAGGAACTAGATTAGATCCAGCATTAACTAAGGGTGATTCATTAATTGGTCATTTAGTTGGGAGACCTGATTCCTTACCTGAAGTTCTCTCCGAGATAGAACTCAATGTTAAACTATTAGACCGTGTGATTGGATCAGAAATTCAAATAAAAGTATCGGAATTGAAACATAATGAAAAACTATTATTAGTTGTAGGAACAGAAAAAACCGGAGGTACCGTAGTCAAGATATTAAAAAATTCGTATATTCTCAAGTTGAACCCTCCAATTTGCCCTCCAGAAAATTTTATATTTGCCATATCTCGAATAATAAATAGACGTTATAGATTAATAGGATATGGCGAATTAATAAATAATGCATGAAATAACTTATTTTAATGTTTTCTCTAGTAATTTCAAGAAGAATACGAAAGGAATATCTCTCTGATTTTACCTTTCACTAATTTTAAAGAGGAATCGACTTGATGAAATATTCCTTGCAAAGATTTAATCACTTCTTGGTCTATAGAAGTATTATTTGATTTTGATATATTTTGCTTTGTTTCATATAAAATTGTATTCTGGTCTACTTTAGCAAGAAAATGCAGGATAATTTCAATATCATGTTCACTTTTTAAATCCGTTTGATTTTTAATCTCTTTAACTTCATAAAAAATTTCATCCATTAATCTTTTTTTTAAAAATTCGATGAAATTTTCTATATTATCTACAAAAATTACAATCAAATTTGATTACTTGCGATGTTTATATTTATAATACACAATAAAACCTATAAATACGAATACTCCATTAATTAATCCGAATATTATAATCAAAAGCGGAAAATGTAAGATATTTGTAGCAACATAATTAACCGCACTAAACGTACTTACTGTTGTTTCCATAAGTAACTGATTATCTTGATATAACTTAAGAGTATAATTTCCATTCGGTACATTACTAATAATTACTTCACCATTTTCATTTGATGTAATCGGTGCAATAGGTTGGATATAATCGTTCGAAATATAAGAACCATATAGTATACCATAATAATAAACTTCAGCTTTAATTCCCAC
>CAYUTF010000216.1:0-2787 GCA_964447495.1 uncultured archaeon | reverse complement strand
TTAATAATACGAGGATAATATCGAGATATCTATCATTTTTCGTCAAACTTCTGTTAAGAGTTTTAGGTGATCTTTTGATGTTCACATTTAAATATTCTATTCCTTAAAAAAGTTTAAATAATATCTTTGGAGCATACATTTTAGTCAATATTAATTTGACTAAAAACTAAAAGGTGAAAAAAAATTAATAATAAAGAGAAGTATAAAGCATTTTTATTGATACTAATTATTTGTTCTAGTTTTTTGATGGGAGGTCTTATAACATTATTGCCTGAATCAAAAATTGAAAACTACGACCAAACTGATGAGATTACCATTGGTTTACAAAGTTCTACATCAGCAAAAAAAAATCAAAAAATTACATTAGTGATGGGATCTGATGATAATGCTGTAATTACTAGTGTTTTAACATTTCAAGAAAATATAAATAGTAGTATCATAGTTAATAAAAAAGATAGTATTTTAGCATCCGATTCTAATGACATTCTTGTAATATTTTCTCATGGTACGGAAAAAGGGATGATTATCAATGATGAATTGATTTCTTGGGCTAAATTATCAATATTACTTAGTCAGACTAATGCTAAACTTATATTGCTAGCTACTTGTTTTGGAGCGAATATTTATAATTATACTGAGAATACTGATAAAAAAATTATCGGGTGGAGCGGCGTTTCTGATGCTATTATGATTGGTTATGTAATAGCCTTAATTGTTAATACCAAATTTCAATATTTAGACAATGCTCAAGCTAATTTTAACTTACTAATAGATCGATATTACCAAATTTCTGATCACCCAGAGCAAATTATACCATTAGTTTATTCTAAAATAGAATTAAGGAATACATATGGATGGTTTGGAATAGTATTAGTCTCTTCCGTTGTCTTGAATATTAAATTTACTCCGTCAGAAGTAAGTACTTTGAGTAATCTTAATATATTTTTAAGTGTTTTGTTAACTATTCTAGGCATGATTTCCGCAATAAATCCAGTTTTTCTTGGTGTAATAGTTCTTCAAATTATTAATATTTTTGCTGCTTTAACTACTAGTGTTAGTCATCATCCTAGTGGTGGTGGTTGGATATCTTTTGAGTTCTTTGGGCTCCCTCTAATAGGCTCGTATATACATGGATATGCACCTTCAGGATCTGCTGTGTACACTTTCCTTTTTTGGCCTGACATTTTTATGGGCTTTACAATGTATCTTATTTATCTACCACTTTTACACAATTGGAGATGGTTGTCAATATAGTAAAATATAGCTCGAGAGAAAGCTTAATAAAAACTTTTGAAAAACGATTCTTAAAAAAAAATAAATGAAGTAATGCAGAAAGTATATGTGAAATACTAAAACAATATATGTTCTATTAGAGGATTAAAACTTGGAAAAAAAAAATAATAAAAAGTTGGAATTACCCATTTCATCTAAAACAGGAGAACCATTAAAGCCATTTATAAAACCGAGGGGTACATTACTACTAGGTATCACATTTATTGCCTGGGCATTTTTTAATTGGTGGATGGCATCATATTTTTGGGAATCTTTGAATAACTTTTCATCTCTTTTTCTTTTAGTTGAAGGGTGTGTATTGATTTATCGTGCAAAACTAGGGAATAAACACGTGCTGGCTCATCAAATAATCTTATTAATAAACAGTTTCTTTATAGTATTTATGGGATTTGTTTTTTCAATAACTTTTTGGTCAATACCTGATCTATTGGGCATTGTATACGGTACTATAATCATTATATTTTCTTTAGTCTCCATTATTGCTTGTTTATATTGGCTCGTGAAGTTGGAAAAATACAAGGTTAAAAATTAAGTCATTAGAAGAGATCTAACTACACATTTATAAATGAAATATTATTAAGTTAGACTAATGCTCAACTTATATTTCTAGCCATTTATTTTGGAGCGAATATTTATAATTTTACTGGAGAATAGAGATAAAAATAATAAAACCCATTTTTTTAAAATTTAATCCTGTATATATAAAATCGTTCGAAATTTTTTGCTCACCTACTCAATCGAATTTATTTATAAAATGAAATCTATAAAAATTTTATAGAAATATTTGGAAGTCAACACTCCTTTTTCACAATTAAATTCAGATCAGATTTCGAAAATCGAATATGGGGAGAGGAAAATCCACAAATTATTAAAAAACTAAGGAAATACAAAAATCCCTAATTATATAAGTTAAAATTAATAATTGAAAAGGCAATAAATTGTAAAAATATTGAGGATTCACCTTCTATTATAGATTTCCTGGGCTCAGAGAAAATATATATGTTTTGTGAATATTGTGATTATCCAAAAGTAATTTTTAAGACAGAATCCAAAAAAAGAAAAGAGTGGGAGTAAATACATTTTTTTTAAAATCAAATATAATAATACCAAATTTATTATTTATACCCGTATAAGCTATTCACTTATTTTTATTTGTACTTCTATAAAACAATTAACCGATAAGGTAAATCTAAAATGCAAAATTGTATTTTTAAATTGAAAAAAAGAATTAGATAATTAATTGATTTCTTATATTAATGGATTATCTTCTGTTGCAATATTGTCCAAGATATTCCCAAGTATTCTTCTTAATTGTTATAATGTTTTTTTTTAATATAAAGAAATTTATAATTTAAAAAAAATAATATATTTTTTAAGAGGAGTGGTTTCAAGGATGGAACTTTCAATAAGGGATCATTGGATGATCATCTATTGAGTTTAAACTTCTGTTTCACGAATAAAATAAGAAAAAAAAAGGATTTTAAAATTTAATTA
>CAYUTF010000215.1:0-2803 GCA_964447495.1 uncultured archaeon | reverse complement strand
TTATAAGTTTCCGTAATTGTAAAAACCTCGAAAAGATTTTAAGATATTTGAACGATTTTGTTAATATCGCTTTATATATTTCATATATTATCTTACAGATATTTATATGTTTAGAATTTTGATTTTTCATCGAAATACTATCTTATGATGGAAATTATTGAAAATAAGTATATACGCACTTCAAATTGATCAAAATTCTTCCTATAATAGAACGTGTGTTATGTCTTCTTCAATTTTTTAACACTAGCTTTAATTTCTTTAGTTATTATTTGGGATTCCTTTTTAATTCCCTTGCTGGTTTTTTGCCCTACCCTACCTATCTGCACCATTATCCATTCTGGAGTTCCAGCACCCCCACCAAATTCAATCCAGATATAGAGCAAGAAGCCCATGAAACCTCCAAAAGCAATATATACAAATACGAAAAATATAATGTTAAGGTAGCCCACAAACAAAGTTATGAATGTATAATGGACTAAAAACATACTTAAAGACACTTTTCCGTAATATTTAAGCATACTTATAAAGTTACTATTTTTCTTTTTAATATCAAGATAATAAAAACTTACTGCTATAATAACTAGTGCGCATCCTAAATTATACCACATGTTTGGACCCCTTCCTCTAATGAGAAATTCAGGCATCCCAGGAAATCGAAAGCCTGGGATGAACATTTGTGAATTTGCAATTTTTAATAATTGGATATGAGGATATTCACTTTCTGATAAAATTGGAAGTCCACTGGCAGGATCATAATGATATAAAGTAAATCCAGTTGCCATTCCGTATAAAATTAGAAATATTCCCCAGTAAATGAACATTTTGAATAATCTAGTATAAGCTTGCTTCCTTCCATCTATCATGGCATCGTATAAATATTCTCCAAAAATGGTCGATATGAAGCAAATTGATATCCAAGGGATGAGAGGGGTCATAGGTGCGGGAGAAATTACTATAAAGTGAAGAACAGTTAAAATAATATTTCCAGATTCCTTTCCTGCTAATAAAAAATCACGAATTGTGTCTGATGAGAAAATAATAAATATACCAATAATAACACGAGCAAATTTATTCAATTTTAGAGCATAAAATGAAATTACTTGCGAAAATCCTATAAACATTAATATATTCCAACCCCACAAGTTTAAAGGAAAAGGATACCCTTCAATTGTAAATTCAATGGAAATTAAATTAAAGAAAACACCAATTACGGCGATTACAATACCCCTATTTATAATCCTAGTTCTTATTGCTTTATCCGATTGAATACCTTGTTTTCTTTTGATACTAAATATCACACTTAGAGCTGAAAGGAAAACAAATAATGAGGGTCCGAGAATGTCTAATAACGAATACAAGATACCATAAAGATAAATCCATTCTGTATCGAACCACGCGCTGGCGGCGTGGGCCATCATGATCATGATGATTGCGAGACCTTTGACGAAATCTATAGAGTAAATTCGCTTTGGGCTTGCAAAATCTCTTATATCTTCTATCGGAACCTCCTGCTTTAAGTAATCAAAGAGTGGGATCGAATCTAAATCAGGTCGTTCCTCACTATTTTCTTGACTCATAATTATTTCCAAAAAAACTTTAAGATGTTAAAAATTGAAATTAAAATAAATTAATATTATTATTTTTTTTTATAGTATTTGAATCTTTATATGCAAATAATCAAATGACTTGACGATTAAATGAAATTACGAAAATATTTGGATTTTAGGCTATTAGGGTTAATAGGGTCAATTTTCTTAATAATTTCTCAATTCCTTTCATGGTTTTCAGGAAATACATTACTTACTTTATTTTTTCTCTATCTTTACTTGGAAATAGAATACTCCTTTCTATACATCTTTCCAATTATTAGTGGGATTATCTGTTTATTTGGAACTATTCTTATTATATATAAGTTAGAATATAAAATAAATACGGTAATAATTAATTTCATTGGATTAGGATTTTTTTTAATTTTTCTTTTTGAATTGATTCCTAGAGAATTTCCATATATGGCTAGCGCGGAAATAGGTTTTTATTTCGCGATAGTGGGAGGAATACTGATCTTCTTTGACATTTTGAATATACTTCTATTAAAAGAAAAAGATTAGGAAGGGGTTTTAAAATCAAAAATAATAAGCAAAATAATTCAGAGCGGAAAAAAGAACCTATTGATATAGAATCAGATTTTTATTATGCTTTAGGGCATGATTTAAGGCGCAAAATTATCAAAATTATAGGAGATAATGAGTTCTCTTCCTTTACTATTCTAAAAAAAGAACTGAAGGTGAGTACTGGAACAATTTATCATCATTTAGAATCATTATCTCAGCTCATTGAACAAAAAGAGGATAAAAAGTATTATCTAACTGATCTTGGAATTCATGCATATAATTCATTACAGGACAATATTGAAACATACATAACTAAAGAGTTTTCAAAAAAGGAATTTAATTCACCAATTCTTAAGACCTTAATGCATATTACACCAAAAAGGTTTATAACGGTTAATAATTTCAACTTACTTCAAGTTTTATTAATAAGTTCAACAATTTTCATATCTGGAGCAATTTTGTGTGGTTTAAATGGATTATTTCCCTTATTTTTATATTTTGGAGATTTTTTCCAACATCTGGAAGATATAACACAATTAATTTTAAATTTACTTCCTTTATTTTTTGTTTTAAACTATTTACTTTATTATTTTGTTATTGAAGGTTTATGTCGTTTATTTTATAAAAAAAAGGAAAACTCTTTAAAGCTTTTCTTAAGTTTCTCATTTGTACTTTTACCAATGCTCATATAT
>CAYUTF010000214.1:0-2804 GCA_964447495.1 uncultured archaeon | reverse complement strand
TTATTATTAACCATAAAGTCAATTCTTAACTCTACTGAAGAAATCGAAGAAGCAAAAAAATTTGCTAATAACTATAGCATTCCTCAGCGAGAGATCATAGATAACCCTTTACAAAATGAAGGATTTATTCAAAATTTAAAAGATAGATGCTATATTTGTAAAAAAGAATTATTCTCTAAATTTATAGAAATCAAAGAAAAAGAGGATTTTGATCTTATAATCGATGGTTCTAATGTGAATGATAAAGTTGATTTCAGACCTGGGATGAAAGCTCTAGAAGAATTGAAGATTGTATCTCCTTATATATTATTTAATATGAATAAACAAGATATAAGAAAAATTAGTCAATATTATAATTTGAAAACGCATTCAAAGCCATCAGGTGCATGTTATGCCTCAAGAATTCCATATTTTCAAAGAATTACTAAAGAAAAGTTAATTATGATTAGTAAAGCAGAAAAATACCTAAAAGAAACTTTTCATTTAACGCAATTAAGAGTTCGATTACATGAAGATAGATTAGCAAGAATAGAAATGCTTCCTAATGAATTTTCAAAAGTTTTAAATCAAAAAAGTTTTGATCAAATTAAGGATAAATTTAAAGAGCTAGGTTTTATTTATATAACGATTGATGTAGAAGGATTTAGATCTGGTTCATTAAATGAGATCTTAAATTGATTAATGTGTTTTTATGTGCTCAATTATATCTTTCCTTTTATTTAAAGCTTTTGTTGCAGCATTTTCTATGCTCTTTTCCATCATTTCAATCATTTTAGGAGTTTCTTCCCCAATCTCTTGTTTTATTTTTGTATAGGCAGATTCTCGAAATCGTGGTAATATCTGTTTTTTAATATTGTCCTTAGAAATCATCGAAACTTGTTGCGAATCATCTACAAATCCAATTTCAGCACACTGTATATTATGGTTCTGTAAGTCTTTAATGATTTCTTTACTATATTTTTCAGGACAGTATATAAGTAACGCATCTAATGATACTCCAAGATAATCCACTCCAACTTTTTCTAACATTTCCAGAACTCGTGGATTTACTAATCTTCTTACTTTTTCCTCATAAATTGTGACTCCACACTTAGCCTCATAATTGATTTCCCATAAGTCTCCTCGTAATCCTCCATTGGTGACATCACACATAGCATGTATATGATCTTTATAGCTTGAATTAAGGATTAGTTCACAAGCTTCTAAAAATTTAATATTCATTGTTTCTTTTACTATCTCATGATTACCTGAATAGATAGCGGTAGTAGATATTGTTCCTCCTCCTGCTCCTTCTGTTAGAATCACCTTATCACCAGGTTTTATATTTCTTCTCGCAAGAACATTATTTGTAATCCCTATTGCTGCAATACCTCCCACTAATCTGTCTCCAATAACCATATCTCCACCTATTCTGAGTGTAGACCCCGCAGTAATGGGCACTTCTGCTAATTCTGATATAGTTGATACTCCTGCCATAAAGTCGAATAACTTTCCAACATCAGCATCATCTCCTAAATGTACATCGACCATTATTGATATAGGTTTTGCTCCTTTCACATATAGATCTCGTAAACACGCTCTTGTAACATGAAAACCGCAAACAAATGGGAAATCACTCAATCGACTATGAATGCCTTCCATCTTAGAGACAATAATTGTCCCATCTTTATTCTCATCTATATTTTTTTTTGATAATTTTACAGCTCCGGCATCATCAAGAGAACTAGGCGATAAGAACGCCTTCTTATCTGTCTCAGATAACTCCGCGATTAATTTATGCACAAAAAAATCACCTGCACCACGACATCCAACACCTTGTTTTCCAACCGACACATTAGCTTTACATATAGATAATAAATTTTTAATAAATGAAGTAGGAAGTCTAGAAATATCACTTATTATACACTCATCTAAGACTGCCTTAGCTAGTCGATCAGCTCTATCAATATCTATATCTTTAAAATCGAGATATTCTTGAACTAATCTTTCAAGAATTTCATGACGAGTATTCCCTTTTTCAATTAATCTTCTTGTTAACCCTTCTAAATCACTCAATATGCTCACTAAATTAGTTTTAATTTCTCTAAAATAATGGTAATTTTATACTATTAAAGTAATTTTCATTTGAAAAAATAGTTTTCATACTAGATATTCAATAAGTAGAAAGAAAAAAAATTTAATTTTATAGATTTATCCATCAAACCACAATTCTAATCTTTTCTAAGCTTCAGTAATATGATGATTGCTAAAGGGATTAACCATAAAAACGCAGCAAAGAGCATCATCCATTCAAGGAAAGGCAGTGTTACTAAAGGTGGAGGAAAAACAAATAAAATCGCTATAGTTGGAGGTGCTATAATCATATATAAGCCAAGTATTCTAGGGTATAATGATTTCTTTATCAAAATTGCTATTCCATTAAAAAGAGCGCCAGTAGCTAATCCACCAAAAACCACTATTGAAAACATGTAATGGAGTCCCAATTCGGTGCTTCTATCTTCAGAAAATAAACCGATTCCAAATAAACCTACTGCAGCAATTAGTAGACATATTAATCCAAGTATTATATTAAAAGCAACAAATATATTAAAGACTCTCTTTGAAAGAGGATTATTTGAGTCGAAAATAACTTCCTTAGTATTAGAGATTAGACATTTATATGAATAAAGAAATATAGGTACAAGGAAAAAAGCCGTTATTATCGCAATACTATCCAATATAAAAGGTGCTGGTGTAAATCGAAATGATCCTAGATCGCTTATATAATTATCAATTATATTATATCCTTCTGGCCCAAAAAGTGC
>CAYUTF010000213.1:0-2811 GCA_964447495.1 uncultured archaeon | reverse complement strand
GCATTTTTGATATTCCGGTCATTAGTTTTTTGTCTTTTTTAATATCTTCGGCTTTCAATAAAGTATCCATTGCATATTCAGTTTCATAATCTTTTTTAGTTATCATTATTTATCCTCATATTTTTTTATTGTGAAATAAAAAAAGAGCCAGCCAAGAATGTTTTTACATCCCCGAAACTGGCTCTCTGAATTGGAGCTCTAATTATTTATTTATATTATAACATTTTATTTAATTTTTGCAAATCCCTTTTATTTTTTCGATATTGCCTTCTTCAATCTTTCTGCTGCTTCTTTTACTTTCTCCTTAGTCGCTGCCTCAAAAGTTCCCTTGTTTTCTTTGCAATGCGTTCTTGCTTGTAATTCTGTCCAAGTTTCTATCGGGTAACGAAATGCTTGAGTTTTAGTTGTAGTTTCACCTTTTAATCTTCCGATAATAATAGATAATTTTTTCCCGTCTCTGGGACCCTTTCCTTCTTTTTTGCCACCTTCGATTCTCTTAAAACTATCTTTTTGAAAAGAGCTGGGATTTTTGATTCTGCAAGAATGTTCATTTGGGTATGGCATCTAATTCACCTCCTGAATATTTATTTTAGATAATATTTCTTTAATTCTTCAGGATACCCTCAAATTCAAACGTAGAGTGCCTCTCTCATTGCATCTTTACTTTATTCATGTAATTGGTAGCCTATTATCTATCTATCGTTAAATATTTGTTATAATTATAAAAAATTATATCTTTCTTTACAAAAATATAACTCGCATATTGGTTAGGTAAGTCTATCCCATATAATTCATTCTTAATCGCCTCAAAATTAATTGATTTAAACCAATTCAGGATTTCGGCCATAGAATATGCTTCATCTATAATTTGAAGCCTCTTTGGACATTTTTCTTTCTTCCAGGACTGCAATCTGGCATCAGGAATATTAAGATAGATAATTGTATTTTTATGGGAATACCGCTCTATATTCTCTATTAAATGTGGAATTTTCTCTCGTGGTATATGCTCCATTATATCGCATAAACACATTACATCAAATTTCTTTTTACCGAGGTCAACTTTGATTATATCGCCTACTCTATATTCAGCGTTTTCGTGAAATGAATTATCTTTAGCAAACTCAATTAGTTTAGGTGATAAATCAATCCCGATAACCTTTGCCCCTAATTCAGCTATATATTTTGTGGTTATACCCGTACCACAACCTAAATCTAAAACATTCATCTCTTCTTTGATTATGCCCTTTAAATCCCTCTTTACCTTGGTATGTCTCGGATTTTCCCGGATATGATCATAACTAAGATGGCCTATAAAATTATCGTAGTAATTTTTGACTTGATTTGTGGTGGGTTTTGAGTTCATGATGTTGCCCATTTTTCATAATCCCATTTATATTGATAACAATCTACTGGACATTTGCCTATATATTCTAGAAAATCTTTAGTCGAATAAGTTGAAATCCCGATCCTATTACCATGATTTCGCCGTGTTACCTTAAATCCAAGCTTGTTTAATTGTATTACCAAACATTCTGTATCCTCAATAAAAAGTCCACTTGTAGCTAATCGAATATGTGGCATTCTTCCCTTTTGATGTGCTAATGAACCATCTCCGATATACCATTGCCTACAAGTTAAGGGAGTTAATTCAATATCTTTAGGAACAATTTTATGTCTGTTTAAATACCATTTTTCTTTCAATTTTATCAATTCTTCATAAGCGAGAGAAGCATAATGATAAGTAGAATAATCAGAATCTTCATAATATCTTTTGTTTATTTTGCCCATTTGCTTAATCCCAAAAGAATCTAATATATTAGAAACATATTTTATATACTCCAAATATTTAGAGCCATATGTAAAATTTGCTGAATGGATGCCTCGAGACGAAAGACAACCATCAGCTAATAATTCCCCGTTTAACCATTCAATAGCTTTTTGAGAAAGATTACAATGATTAACTTTACCCAGATGAATTCTCTCTCCAATATTACGAATAGGAATATCTGATTTATATAACCAATCCAATATGGTTCGATTACTTACCCCACACAATTTACTAATTTGAGTCGTTGATAATTTCTCTCTTAAGTATTTATTTTTTAACCATTTTTTATCGCAATATTTATCATTTTTTATTTCTCTTTTATATCTTAAATGGTTAGCTTCACTGTGAGAACGAATCGAGATATTGAAATTTTTTATCTGATTCATTATTGTAGTTTTACTACATTCACACAATTTGGCGATTTGAATTGTAGATAATTGTTTTCCTAAATATTTATCCTCTAACCAATCCTTATTTTGATATAATTCTGACATTAAAATTCTTTAATTATCCTCCTTATCTGGTCTAATTGATTTCCTAAAGTCCAATTATTTTTGATTACCCAATCCCTATATTTAATTGAATTATAACATTTTTCAGTAATTATGTCAATCGCTTCATTAATTGTATTGAAGATAATATCTTTAGGATACAATCCCCTGCTACCTCGAAAGTTATGTATGACTAATTTTATACCTCGACTAAGTGCTTCAAGTATAGCCATTGAATGGCCTTCTTGTAATGAGGTATGGAGTAGATAATTCTTATCTTTCCAGAATTCTTCCATGTCATCAATCCAGCCATGAAAAATAACATTCTCTTGCAATCCCATTTCTTTAATCATATATTCTAAATATATCTTATATCGTGAGTCTTGATATGAACCTGCTACGTGCAATTTATATCCTTTATCGATATCAGTTAATTTCTTCAATATTTGCAATGCCATTTGTGGATCCTTTTTGTAATTAATGAATCCTACC
>CAYUTF010000212.1:0-2842 GCA_964447495.1 uncultured archaeon | reverse complement strand
TCAATATATCTTGGGAGTAGAGTTCGAAAAATTTGTCAGAAATGATTTTTAATTCAGCAATAACTCGTTTTTCTTTAATTTTACTCGGTGCGCTTCCTACAAAAAGAAAATCTCTTCGTTTCACTATAACAAACCTGAGATTGGACATCTCAAAATTTGAAATCCCTCCATCAGATAATCTTTCTGCAAAAGTATTTAAAGCACTCATTAAAGCTCCAAAAAGTTGTGGATTAATTCTTTCTTCATCACTAACTTGGGTAAAGAGGGTGACTCCTGTCTGTGTTAGTATCCACACATCTCTGATTATTTTAGCCATATGATTCTCCTATGCAATAATATATCTTTGCAGAATATTAATTTCTATAATATCCCAGTTTAAAATTAATTATTCTTTTTTATTAGAAAAAATTTCTATTTCTAACAATATAAAATTATTACCCATTTAAATTTGCTTTTTTTTACCTTAAAATCTAAATTTAACTATAAAAGGTTTTACAATTCATGAAATGGAAAACAAGAATTACTGAAAGATTAAAGTTGAAATATCCAATAATCATGGGAGCATTTGCAAGCGTAGGGCGGGCGGAGTTTGCCGCTAGTTTTTCCAATGCAGGAGGTTTAGGGATTATAACGGCGCTTAACTTTAATTCAAATGAAGATTTTGAAAGAGAAATAAAAAAGATGAAAATTATTACCAATAAACCGTTTGGTGTCAATTTTTCGATAATGCCTCCAATGATGGCAGCAAAGGTACCTCATCCGCGTGATGAGGACTTTTATATGGATTATGTAAAAATTGCTCTTAATGAAGGAGTAACTATTTTTACCACTTCTGCATATCAAGCACCTAAAATTGCAAAAATAGTATTAGATGCGGGAGCGACTTGGTTTCATAAATGTACTACGCTAAAACATGCGCTTTCTGCTGAAAAATTGGGAGCACATGGAGTAACTATTGTAGGTGTTGAGGGGACGGGGTTTAAGAACCCAGTTCAAAATACTACTCTCGTGAATATAACAATGGCTCGAAAACTATTGCATATACCAGTTATTGCTGCGGGAGGTATAGGTGATGCCAGAGGCTTTCTCTCTGCCTTAGCAATGGGAGCTGATGCGGTGTGTTTTGGTACCGCAATTTTAGCTACTTATGAATGTAAGGCACCTCAGAGTTATAAAAGAAAGTTAATTAATCAAGATATTTTTGATGAGGAATTTTATCATAAGATATTTCATCATCAACTTAAAGATAAAAGCATTTGGAGTTATGCCGCAGGTCATATCGATAAAGAAGTATCAGTACGAGAATTTATTGAAAATCATATCATAGATAAAGCAGAAAAGATTTTGAAAGGATGGGGCTTTCAAGGAGAGGAATTTCGAACCTTTTAGAAAATTATCACTAAAAATTTAAGATTCTATCAGTTATTATTATTATTATAAACTGCGCTTGTAATAATAATAAAAATTTACAAAATAAGAAGAATAGTATGAAATTCGATTACGGTAAAAACGGCATAGAATTAACTGTTAACCCGAAATGGAATATCTCCATTCTGCGCCCAGAGAAGCAAAATATCATTGCAAATCCGATTAAAGCAATTAAAAGCACCATTCGAAATCCACTTGGGACTCCGCCTTTACAATCAATTATCCTGCAGAAACCTCAGATTGAAAAAATTTGTATTGTTATTGATGACGCTACGCGACCCGTTCCAAGTCATCTTATTCTTCAAGCGTTAATCGAAGAATTAAATAGCTTCGGGATTGCAGATTCGCAAATTATCATCTTGATTGCGACGGGTTTACATAGAAAATCCAATGATGATGAAATTAAGAGGATGGTTGGTGAGAGTTTAATCAACAGAATTAAGGTAGTGAACCATCAATCCACAAATAAAGAGCATTTAGCATATATCGGAAATACTTCCAATCATTTGCCAATTTATATCAATAAAAATTTTAATCAAAGTGATGTAAAGATCCTTACCGGTTATGTAGAACCACATTTCTTTTTTGGCTTTTCAGGCGGAAGAAAGTCAATTGTTCCGGGTATCGCGGGAGCAGAAACTATTCAAGCAAACCATTCTGCTGAAAATATTGCATCCCCTTTTTCTCGTTTTGGTATCTATGAAAAAAATCCTATGGCAAGTATGTCGACTGAAATTGCTCATATAGTCGGTGTAGATTTTATAATTAATGTATGTATCAATGAAGAACATAAAATTACTCAAATAGCTGCTGGAGAATTAGAAAAAGTACATGATTATCTCGTGGCATATCAGTTGAAAAGCATATTTAAAGAAATTACTCATCCTTATGATATTGTTATATGTGGAAATGGAGGGTATCCTTTAGATATTAATCTCTATCAAGCGGTTAAAAGTATGGCAATTGGAGAGATGGCAGTTAAACAGGGGGGGACCATTATTTCTGTAAACGAATGCTCCGATGGAGTAGGAGTGGGTCAGGATCAATTCAAGGCATTGCTCTTTTCAGGAATGACCCCCGCAAGATTATATGAAAAAATTCAAACCCATGAAATTATCGTTCCTGATCAATGGGAAATCCAAATCTTGGCACGGATAATGATGAAAGCTGAGATATATCTAATATCAGAATTAATGGAGAATGAAATTGGTAATATTGGATTGAAATATGCTCCAACAATTGAGAAGGCGATAGAATTAGCTATTAAGAAACATGGAAATGATGCCAGTATACTGGTTTTACCTAATGGGCCACAATTATTGCCCGTTGTGAAAAATTAATTTTTTGTTTTATGTAAGTGTTGGTTAACATTCTGAATTTGAATTTTTGATTAGCTTACCTTAATTTAAGCAAT
>CAYUTF010000211.1:0-2848 GCA_964447495.1 uncultured archaeon | reverse complement strand
AGGCATATCGCTAAAACTCATAATTCATTTTTCCTCATATTTTTGATTATTTAAATTAAAGATTATAATAATTTTATTACTTCTTCTAAAAATTGTTTCCAATCATCATTGCTTAGGTTTGGTAAGCTAAATCGAGCATTTGGGTGTGAATATTTGTCCAGCTCTATCGTTCTTACCCAGTTTGAGTAGTTCTTAATGCGACTCAAAGTTTGGGACACGTAAAATACTTGATGGCCACCAAAAATAGCCATATTATATTGTCCTTTTCCGTCCATCCCTTTCCAGTCTTTATCGACTAATCTTCCAGTAATATTGATGAGGGACATATCCCATAATTTATCTGGGTCGATCTTACCATTCAAGTACTTATAGGTATGACCAGTTGCTACAACATGACATTGTAACTTTTTAGCAATTTCGACATAATACTCTGCGACAGGCTTTCCGTCAAGGTGAAAGTTTTTATCTAACGATTCAGAACCGATGATAAAAACCTTTCGTTTTGGTGATTTAAGCAGGTTTGCCATAACTTTTGACTCATAAACGCTAGTTCCCTGTTCGGGACCGGGAATATTCGCTTTTTGATAGGGTCTTGCCATATTTCATCAAATTCTTTTGTTTAGGTTTTAAGATATAAGTTTTAAAATAATTGCTATATTTTATTTTATTAAACGTATTTTAAAAAATTTCTCAATAAAATGTGTGAATTTAAGATTATCAAAAAAAATGATGGGAAGCAGATATTCGAAGATATTGTGGTGCTCTCTTATACTGAAGACAATCAACTTTTATTTCGTGATGTAATTGGGATGGGCGATACGTTAGAATCGGCATTAATCTTAGATGTAAATACTTTGAACCAAACGTGTACTGTTTTTGAGCATGAGTTAATACAACCGTTCATTGCACTGATGAAAAAGTTTGCAAGTGGCGGAATTGCCAAAACTGATATTGAAACATTCCAAATGAAGTTAGAAGAATTGAAAAAAAAGGTATAAATTATTAAAATTTATTTGTGTGATTCCTAGATTTTAATTTCTGAAGAGTAATAAGTGTAGTTCCAATCAAGAAGACAGATATTGATAAAAAGAACGCAAAGTTATAACCAAGAATCGTAGTCTCAGGAATAATTGGAATTTCAGGGTATGATTCTTGAAATGGTAAATAGCCGTCTTTACTTACAGTACATGTCATACCGTTTAATGAATTATTAGAGAACGGAACAACAATTTCACCGTTAAAATCACTCTGATCCATCCAAAGTAACTTTCCATCTTTCATAAAAGTAATAGTAGCATTTTCAATCAATTCACCTTCAGCGGTAATTGCTAAGGTGAAATTATCATCGGTGAGTATCATTTCAGTCATATTGAGTTGTTTTGGAATTTTGGTCCATATAGGAAGTTCGGGGTCACAAAACAAATTGTATTGTTTAAGACATTTATCTTCCCAGTCTGGATAATCGTTAGGTTCTGGAGAAACGAGTCTATCTGCAACATAATCTGCTTTAGCAAGAGCTAATGCCTCTCCTGGTCTATTTGAAACCATAAATTGCTCCCATAAGCGAAATCCTAACCCTTCAATAAACCATCCTCCATGATCTCGCTCATACCATTCATCTTCTCCCCAAGTCACCTGACTAGAAGCAATAACACCGATAGCTGCGTTTTTCAATAAATATTCTGCCAAACAATCTTCATTGTAATCAAAAGTACCTGTGCTACAACTTCCTAAATAATAGAAACCATATCTTCCAGTTTTAGGGTTAAGCCCTGTAGTACTTGTTGTTAATAAGTAACTAAATTCTTGAACATCGATAGCTACTCCACTTTCATTAAAAGGACATGCACCATAATCAAAAAGTAGGTCACCATCATAATCTATTGTCCATTTACCAATTCCAAAACCTTTAGGATTACCATGAGCAAATATTGTACCCACACTGGTACCTTTATTAATTTCATTTATAAGATTTTCTAATGAGAATTGCATATCACTATAATAATCTGACCCTTTAACCCCTAATGTTTGAGCAAGAAAAGTACTATTCCATCCGTTAAAGTGTGTATTATTTATAAAGTTGTTCACATGATTACCATCACTCTCTCCGTAATCACATAGATTGTCTCCATTCCAATCTAAGTTAAAATAGAGAATAGAACCAGCAAATAAAGATCTTTCCATCCACCATCCAACAGGAGGATTTTTTTCATAATCAATAATTCTCTGAATGAGCATTTGCATTTCCGTTTCATCATTTGTAGGAATGCGACCAACAAATACTTCAGGGTTAAAATCATATTCATCTTGAGCGGTTCCATAGGCATAATCATTGTTAAGGTCCCAATTATTATCTAAATCCGCATAATATGAATCACAAGATACATCATCTCCATCCAATGGATAATCTTCTACTGCTTTAACATTTTGGGAAGGTAATTCTGGGTAGTCTCCAGCCAATAACACCCATTTTGTATTATTATTTTCAAAATAATCAATAATACAATTTTTCATTTGTTCGGCTAAATTTTTACCAGAATATTCAACTTCTATTTCTTGAATTGTTTTTATATCGGTTGAAAGCCCTTTTTGTGTTTTCCAGATTAAAAATGGTTCTAGTTCTTCACTGAGTTTATTTGTTGTAATAATTAGGTAATCTACATTTCCATTAAATGAGAAATCGACAAATGATCTGTTAAATGATTGTTCTGCTTTAATTGGTGTTATACTGATAAAAGTACTAAAGAATAAGATTAAAGATATAAAAATAAAACTAAGTTTTATAGACATTATAAATCCTCGATTTCAAAATTTTATTGTTTAGATTTGATATAATTCGAGAAGTATC
>CAYUTF010000210.1:0-2903 GCA_964447495.1 uncultured archaeon | reverse complement strand
CTATTATTAATTAGTAATAATTATTAATATAAAGATTATTATTATAGAGTAAAAGAATTTTAAATACTATTATTGTTAACATAATCGATAAATAAAAAGTAAATGATTAATTTGAATACTGAAGAATTAACTGCAATCTTTAGAAAATATGGATTAAAACTTACTACTCAACGTTTAGCAATATTTAAATTAATAATTTCACGAAAAGATCATCCAACCACAGAACAGATTTACGAAGCACTAAAGAGTGATTACCCAACCATCAGTTTGGGCACCATTTATAAGACTTTGCATTTATTACAAGAACTCGGTTTAATCCAAGAATTAGGATTTAGTGAAGGGAAGATAAGATATGATCCTAACTTGGAACCTCATATCAATATGGTATGCACTAAATGTGGTCAAGTCAATGATTATGAACCAAAATCTTTAAAACCTCTCTGGAAAGATATGGTTTCTAAACTTAATTTTGAGCCTACAGGACAGAGAATTGATTTATATTATATATGTGATAAATGTAAAAAAAAGGAATAAAATTTCAGACTCCCTTTTTTCCTAATTTTTCTTTACACTGAAACCTAAGAAATAAGTGTCCTTTAAAAAGACAGACCTAAACGTATAATTAGGTGGTCAATTTTGAAAGATTTAACAAAATATTTTGCATCATTTTTTATGATCTATACAATTATCGCAGTGTTTAATTCGTATTTTTTTTTTTATCTTCCCTTCTATTTCTATGATGTTTTAAAAGTTGAGCATGATCTTCTGGCTATAATTCAGATGATGGTTCTGTTAACTCCTGTCTTTTTACCCCCAATCTTAGGATTTATGTATGATAAAATAACAAAAAATGTTCACGTCATTATCTCTATTGCATGTTTTATGCTACCTTTTGTTTTCTTATTTGTATTAGTAAACATGGTTGACATTTTCAATTTTTTCTTATTTTTTACACTTGCTTATAGTGCAATTTGGTTAATTAGAGGTGGAATGATAAAACACTATATGAATGCGCTCTCAAGTGGTACTAAAGAAACTCAAACCAAAATAATGACAAAAACAGTGCTCATTTCCCAGAGTTCATCAATTTTCGGGACCTTACTAACTATGCTTTTTTATTTTTCTATTACAGATATCGCATCCGTTGACAATTGGAGAATGTTTTTATTCCTAGGGTTTTTCGTCTCTCTCCCAATTCTCTTTTCAGTTTTTCTGAAAACTTCATTCCTCCCAGATAATCGCACTATGACTGAGCCAATTAAAGATAGAGAGAATAACATGAAAAGCAAGAAAAAGTATTATCTATTAATTCCTTTAATAAGTACTTTCTTGTTAATGTTTTTTACGGAGACTGATGAATTGTATCATTATAGTGTGCCTTCATGGGTAGGGAATACTTTTGGATTTGGACCGTTAGATCTTTATTTTAAAACTATTATTATTTCTTATCTATGTGCTATTCTAGGAAATTATCTTGCCAATAAATTATATTCCCGCTTTATTAAAAGGCTCACTCATAAAGATAAAGAATTATCACCTAACAAACAAGAAGAAATGAAAGACATCTTCATTAGAAAGATTTTATTTATCTTGTTTCTAGCATATCAAGGGATGTTGTGGCTATCTTTTTCCTCGGATTTTATCATATTTATTGTTATATGGTGGACCATCCTCCCTATTTTAGGGAGTGCCCTAAAAATTTATTTATCATTTCTTATCTCAACACAAGCGATTCAATTAAAGAAATATAAAACAATGGCATATATGCTCCAAATCTCTATAGCTAACATTGGCATGTTGGTTTTCACGCCACTAGGGATTTTTCTTTATCCGATCTTAGGAATGAACTCATTAGTCTTGATTTCGATAACTCTATCTACATTCTATCTTATTATAAATTTACAACAAATTCGATCCTCAAAGAAATAACATAAAATAATTAAAAAATAATCTTTTTATTCCCTTTAAATATACTCTTTAACTTATATGAGTAACGGAATGGAACTCTCCTTTTTATAAGAAAAAAACAAAAGATTTATATATTCGACTTGCTTATTTTCTAATTGAAGATTGGCAAAGGAAGATTGACAATCTAACAAATACAAAAAATTAAAAATTACTTGATAAGGAGGTAAATTATATGACAGACAAAGAAAAAATTGAAATTACGAAAAAAGAGAAAAAAGAAGGAGAAAATCAAGAAGGGAAAAAATCAAGAGAATTAACCGTAAGACGTGAAAATCCGTTTTCTCTATTCCAGGAAATGGATCGTATGTTCAGCGATTTAACAAATAGCTTTTTTAGCGATGATTTTTGGCCATTCGGATATGGACGTAGATACAGACCACTCAGTCTAATCATCAGAGATGACGAGCCGATTTTTAGAACTCCTTTATCCAACATAACTGAAAAAAAGGATTCATTTGAGATTTCAGCAGAACTACCTGGTATGGATAAATCCGACATATCATTAACTATTACAGATGGTATGTTAGAAATTAGAGGCGAACAAAAAGAAGAGACAAAGGAAGAAAAGGAAGGGCAATATGTTCGACGTGAATGTCGCTCTTCAAGCTTTTATAGAGCGTTTAATTTGCCCGAGAATATTGATGAAAACAGCATTGATGCCAATTTAGAAAAAGGAGTTTTAAGAGTTACTATTCCTAAGGTAGAGCCAGTTAAGCCGGAAAAGAAAAAGATTGAAATCAAATAATGACATTTCTTCTTCTTTAGGTTTTTTTTTACTTTTTTATTTTAAATACTTATTTTTTAGTAGGTTTTATTCGTAAACTCTATTAGTGTACATTGATGATTATGTAGTAATCTATCAGTGTTAAATAAATCATAATGAATGCAACCAATAAAGAGCTCAAAAATTTAGTAATAATGAAATTTGGAGGCTC
>CAYUTF010000209.1:0-2916 GCA_964447495.1 uncultured archaeon | reverse complement strand
TAAATTCCAGCTACCTTATCCATATTAGTATAGATCCTCAAAACCTAATTGAAGAGCAAAATGAACTCAACAATGAAGTAGAAATCCTCTTTACTTACCAGGGTTTTGAAGATAATGAACCACCTCCTTTCATATTCATAATCTCAGGGTATCCTCTTTTTATATATCCTATTGTACTCTTAGCCATATGCGTCCTTATTCTTCGAGTAAAAAAGAGAAAACAATAATTCGAACCGAATTTTTTCCAATTTATTTATCTATTCTTAATTGATGATAAAATTTATTTATATACAAATCGACATTAAATAATGTATTACATGGAGGAAAACTACTTTTGCCCGAGTATGAAGTGAGCATAAAATTTCATATTTTTCCCTTTAAGAGAATCATAATTACTGCTAAAAATAAGGATGAAGCAAGAGACTTGGCAAATGTTCAAGCCCAAAAATTAAAAGAAAACTTAAAACATTCAATTGATAAGATAAAAATGAAATCCCGTAATATCGATGAGTTTCTTTAATTTAGAACTATTTTTTATTTCTGTAATCGATATTTGGGAGATTATAGATATCATAGGGAAGTAATTGGTTCTCAGGTATGGGATCGATATAAAAGTGGCGAAAATTTGGGTTTTGCATCCTACAAAACGTACTTCTGTGATTATATGCTTTATGCTGGACCATTCTATTCCATATTTTTTTTAAAGATTCATTTCGTATATTCCCGAATGATAATGGTGTAAAATCACAGGGGGTTACCTCACCATACGCAGACATATAGTATTGGATATTTCCTGCTAAGCAACCAATTCCTCCTAAGTAACCCTCAATAGAATTTTGCCAGGATTGAGAAGATAAAGGAGGAATAATACTATTTTTAAACAATATCGAAGAAAATTCACGAATCTCTTCTCTTTGATTGGGAGTTAATAGCTCACTTGTATCTTTTAACATATTTCCCGTTGGCACTCCGTCAAATAACATAACATTTAGCAATTTTAAATCTCGAGCGAGTTTATATACCTTTTTATACATATTCCTTTCTGTACCAGTTTTAGTGGCATAGGATGATAATCCGACAAATACTCCTTTTTTCTTCATGCGTTCAATACCTTGTAACGCTTTTTCGAAAAGTCCCTCTCTTTTTCTTAGAGTATCATGTTCTTGAGGATAAGGAGAATCAATACTTACAAATAAAGAATATAATCCTGCTTTAGCTAATTTATCTACATTCTCATCCGTGAGAAATTCACCATTGGTAAATAATAAGGGAACCGCTTTTTTCTTATCAACATAAGCTATTAATTCAAAAATGTCCTCTCTTAACAGCGGCTCTCCACCGGTAAATGCGATAATAGATACGCCAAGGTTCTGGCTTTCATCAATTACACGTTTTGCCTCTTTCGTACTAAGTTCTGGAATACTTCTGTTTAAATGCCTGCCGGCACTACAATGAACACAATTGCATTGACATTTATATGTAATTGCAAAAGTCATTGCAACTGGGAATGGATGACGGAATATTCGTCCCTTGATAGCTGCTTCCATAAGTCTAAACATTGGCTTAGTTCCTAAAGGAGGAGCAAATGTGTTAGAAACTCTTTTACCATTCCATTTCCCGAGATTTTTATACCCCCGGTAAAAATTAATTTGAACTAAGAGCATAGTAATAAACCCTAATCTTTGTAATATTGGATTCAAAAGACCAGTTCCTATGATCTCACCCGTTTTTAATTTTTTAAAACTGATTAGCTTTTTTCCAAAAAGTTTCCATATAACCTTTTCTCGCTCCATCGAATTTTAACTTCAAAGAAATATTTAATAATATTTTTTTAGAGATTTCGTTATATAAAACTATTCATTAACAAATAAAAGTCAACTTGTATTAGAAAAAATCAGCAATATTATTTATTTAAATATTCAATTGTAGTAGAAACAATAAATTCGCATAGTGTCTTTAACATCTCTGTATCCACGTTCTCTAAGGAATCAAACTCGGAATGCATATATTTTCCTACTTCAGAACTCCCATATTCAAATAAGCTAAAATCCTTTTGAGCGAGGTATATCCCATCAGTATGTATTCCTCGAGCTAAAGGATTAACAAATATTTTAAGATTTTTCTCATCAGCTTTCTTTTGAATGAAATTATAATAGTGCACATTATTCTTAAGCGTAGTTTTGCTCACGACAATGTTAATACTTTTACCTAATGATTCAAAATTGTGTATAATTGCTTTATCGCGGTTAATATCCTTTATCAACCCGTAGAAGTGTCGGATCCCCATTGTCCCTGACTCTTCAGCACCTGTAAGCACAAACCAAAGATTATAATTTCTAATAGCATTTATCCTTGTAGAGAAATAATTTAATAATTCTAATACGCAGACAATTCCTGACGCATTATCGACAACGCCTTTAGATTTATTGTTAGTGGTATTAATACTTAATGTAATAGTAGCTATTAATAGAATTAACATTGGAAATATTCCAACAAAAGTGAATAATTGAGATAGTGATGATAATAAGTATCTCAATACTAAGATTACTATATTACTCAATAATGAGAGTGCAAAAAGAAAAATATTAAGACCTCGTGTTCTCGCAGTAATTCTCTGACCCTTAGAGTCTATGTGTGCCATAAAAAAAATATCCATTTGATTATCTGGCTGATCTATTGCATTAGCATTTAATTTAACATACAAATTTTGAGATTCCAAAATTTTCCCAATTCTAATCTGTTCGGGTTTTCGCGTTAATAGAAAAACGGGGAAGAAAATCAAAAAAGATATGAATAGGCTAACTAATAGAAAAGGCTGACTTAAATTCAAATAAAGTGTAAAAAATATCCAAAATACTATGGGAAAGCTAATTTTCGGATATACTCTGGAATAAAAGGTAGAAAATCTAAACGTTT
>CAYUTF010000208.1:0-2945 GCA_964447495.1 uncultured archaeon | reverse complement strand
GATAAGGTTTTAGTATATCCTTGGGCACATTTAAGTAAATTTCTTAGTAATGAATCTATAGCAATGGATGTTTGTCCTCTTATCTGTGAAATCTTACAAGGAAAAGGAATTGAAGCACAATTTTCACCGTTTGGTTGGTATAAATCATTTAAGATCAATTGTATTGGACATGAGGTAGCTGAGATGTATAGAGATGTCAAATTATATATCGAACCTGAGGAACATATAAAAAACGCAGAATTTAAAATTCTCAGACCTTCTGGTGAGGAAATTGATATAGAATTCGATAAAGAACACAACTTACTTCCAATAAAAGAAATTAAAGACAAAGATTTTAATTTATTCATTAAGTCTGAACTAGGGTCAAGAATGATAGATAAAGAAGTAGAGCCTGCACATATAAAGGTGATGAAGGATTTTGAATTAATTGATTTTGATCCAAATACGGATGCGGGTAATTTTCGATGGTATACTAAAGGAATAATCATGAAAAATCTCATTAAAACATATATTGAAGATCGTCTAATTGATTACGGCGCTCTTTTAATTGATACACCTCTCATGTATACAGTAAAAAACAAGAAGTTAACGGCTCAAACTGCTCGGTTTCCTGCCAGAACGTATTGGGTTGAATCGGGGACTAATAGATTTTTATTGCGATTTGCTTCAGATTTCTTACTTTTCGATATGGTCAGTGGAATGAATCTAAAACCACATTATTTCCCATTAAGACTCTATGAATTCGAACAATATGACTTTAGACGCGAACAAGAAGGAGAATTGAGTGGTTTAAGAAGATTACGGGGCTTTATTATGCCAGATTTACATACTCTCTGTAAAGATATTGATTCAGCTGTAAATGAATTTAAGCAGCAGTATATTTTAATTAAAAATCTTGAAAATGACCTAGGAATTCAATCGCATGTAGTATTTAGAACTACTAAGGAATTTTATAAAGAAAATAAAGCATGGATAGTAGAATTATTAAAATATGAAAATAAATCTGCCTTATTAGAATTATGGGAAGATCGATATTATTATTTCATACTGAAATTTGAAAAGACCGTTCTTTCTGCTCAAAACAGGACAGCTACATTAGCAACTAACCAAATCGACGTTGAAAGTTCATTAGAATATATGATGGATAAAGAAGGAAATAAAAGACAAAAATATGATATAAAATTTACTGACATTGATGGTCAGGAAAAACACCCTATTATACTTCATAATTCACCTACAGGAGGTTTAGAAAGGGTTTTTTGGGGTTTAATCGAATCAGCAATAAGGAATAAAGATTCCCTCGTACCTGGCTTTAAAACTTGGTTATCACCAATTCAAGTCAGAATCCTCTCTGTTAGTGGAGAACAAAATGATTACGCTGAAAAAATTTTAGAAATTTTAAACCATGAATCCTATAGAACAGATTTCGATGATAGGGATGAGACAATTGGCAAAAAAATTAGACAAGCAGAAATAGAATGGATACCTTATACCATTATTTTGGGTAAGAAAGAATTAGCTAACCAGACAGTTTCTATTAGAAAAAGATTAATAGGAAAACCGTTTGGTCCAAAAAAATCTACAGTAGAACAAATAAATGACGTAAAGTTAAGTAGATTGATGGAATTGTTGGAAGAAGATACAAAAGGATATCCAAAACACAAATTGCCAATCCCATTCAGGAAAATGTCAACTAAAGTATATTTTAGACATTAAATTATATTTTTTTATAATGGAGGTTCCTATATCAGAATGAATGTTAAATGTATTATTTTTGACTTAGGGGATGTAATTGTTGATTTAGACTTTAGCAGATTTTTTAATGAAGTAATTACTCCTTCTCCTCTAAATAAACCTCAATCATCAATCTATTTAGAATTTTTTCGACAATCGGATATTTATCATCAAGGAAAGATATCCGATGAGGAATTTTTTAAACAATCATGTGAATTACTCGAATTAGGCGAAGAGCTAACTCAAACGCTATTTTTTGAAGCATTTAACAGCATAATCTCAGGGCTTAATTATGATATCGTAGAAATCGTGAAAAAAATAAAACAGTATAACAGGCTTAAATTAATGTGTTTATCAAATATTAATGCAAGCCACTGGAAGCATTTGAAAAAGCAAAAATGGGATATTTGGGATCTCTTTGATGAATTTATATTGTCTCATGAAATTCATATGACTAAACCAGATCCTGCCATATTTGAATTTGCCATTAAAAAAGCTGGATGTAAAGCAAAAGAAATTATTTTTATCGACGATGGTTTAAATAATATTAGAGCTGCCCTTGAATTTGGGATTAATTGCATTCGCTTCACAAGTTATGATAAACTGATATTAGAGTTAAAGAATTTAGGAATAAAATTTGAGAGATAACCTTTAATTTTATTCAGTAATACTCTCTAAACACGCTTTCGCAATTTTTTCAAACACTAATTCTACATTTTCTCCGGTTTTCGCAGAAGTCTCTAAGTATTCACAATTCAGTCGTTTGGATAAGTCCTCAGCTTCAGTTTTTTCGACTTTTCTATCTAGGTCTATTTTGTTACCAAGTATTAGCATAGGAATTGACTTTTTCACGGTTTTTTTAATACTGCTTATCCACCCAGGTAACTTTAGCAGTGATTGAGGGCTCGTTACGTCGTAGACACCTAATGCTGCGTTACTCCCTTTAAAGTATATCGTTCTTAGTTTGCTAAATTGCTCTTGACCGCCAATATCCCAAAGCAGAAGTCTCACATTTTTATCTTGAAATTCTACATCTTTGATTAAGAAGTTAGAACCAATCGTTTGCTTTAAATCGGGATTAAAATAATCTTTTATATATCTAATCAATAAGGAGGTCTTACCTACACCACCCGGTCCAAAAAGAGTAATCTTAAACTTATAAGTTTCCGTAATTGTAAAAACCTCGAAAAGATTTTAAGATATTTGAACGA
>CAYUTF010000207.1:0-2962 GCA_964447495.1 uncultured archaeon | reverse complement strand
AGAAGGAAGGGAATAATCATTAAGAGCCATCAAGCAATAAGCAGCATAATAGGTATTTTGTAATCTTTTACTGATAGAATCGGAATGGATAGGATCAAAATACAATTCAGTCGAAGTCTCGACTATATGGCGTGTGATATGAGTTTTAAAAGCTACATCATCAAAACCAATATTACATAAATCTCCTAATTCAAGATAGAAATTAAGTAGTTCAAGAGTTTTTAGCGCATAATAAGAATATTCGAAAGTCATGCGTTTAACTTGGCGATCAGTTGAATAAGAGTTATAATAAAATCGAGGTAAAAAGCCACCGAAATATTCAGAGTATTGCGATGATGTATTGAGGAACTGAGAATTGATTATTTTCGAAATCAAAGTGGGAAAATCACTTTCAGTTTCATAATCTTCTAATTTATAGATTTTTTGAAATGTATCTAAAATTTGGAATGCAGATTTCCAAGATACTAAAGAGTTCACTTCATCTATAAGATTGAATTGTGTTTGGGAATAATATTCTATTGGTTTTGATCGAAAAGTTATCTTTCCCTCTGCTATTTCAATATAATCCATTTTTATTATGGAGTAAAATACAGGATAATCGTTATAGTAAATAGAGTTTTTTATACTACTATATATATGCTCTAGATTTAGGTCTAAAATGTGATTATAGAGTGCAAGAATTGAAATTGTATCATGAAATAGCGTAGCAGACATATATTCATTACTTAAAGGGGCATAACCATTAAAAGTAGAATATAACTCAAGATATTGAGTGATTTCATCTTTTTCTTCGGATGTAAGTTGTGAAAGTTCTCCCGAATTTCTTAAAGATCGTATGATCTGGAAAGTATCAATTAATTCATAATATGTAGAGTCAGTAGAACTATTCCATCCACCACCATTGTTTCTGTTATTAAAAATGAAGTTAATTACTAAATCTCGACTGATATTCGTATATTCATAGATATCCGAAAGTTCTAAACCTACTGCAGTTGCCGCAAGATTAGTATAATTACCTAAACGACGTGCAAAATTCGGCGTAAAATCAAAGTAATAATCATCTTGATTATAGAGCTCGTCCAAATATTCGATAAAATCGTTAACGCGGATTGATGTGAGTGCTCCTTCTCCAAACACCTGTAAGGTCTTCACACAATAATATGAAGAGAAAAGGGTAGGTTCGGTCTGGGAATAATGCTCTATTGATGGGAAAGAATCATCTACATCATTTTTAAATCCGCTATATTTCCCTGTTTCTTGAAGGGAGTTAATAAAAATAATTATTTCATCCACTTCAGTTTGATAACCATACCAGTCAGAAAGAAGAATATTAAGTGTCTGGATGGCATAATAAGTATTGTCCATAGTCGCAATTTTAAATTCCGTTTCTAAGCCTGCAGAATAAGGCTGCCCAATAAAACCAGAGCTCAAAGGATGATAACAGCTCCAAATGAATGATATAAAATCTACTGGATTAATTAAATCTAAGCGGTTTAATATGTTCAAAGCCAAAATTGCATAGCAATTAACTTCAAGTAATGTATTGAGAGGATAATAGATTTCTGAAAAGTCGGTATCGAGGTATCTTAGAGCATACCTATCAATAAAGTAATGTTCTTCTTGAGAGTAATAACTCATAATACTATTGATTATTATACTTTCATTTATTGTATACAATGTATTGAGTGAATCAACTATTTCCAAGGAAAAATATATAGACTGGAGGGATGCCTCGTAGATTTGAGAAAAATATCCTTTAGTAGCGAACTCCTCCAATTTATTATTAATGATATCTTCGACAAGTTGATAATTTGAACTCGAAGAGGTGTATGGTATTTCAGTTTGCTCAATAGAGAAAGAGGATTCTCGAAGATAATTAAAATCTGTTCTCATACTCATAGATATAATAATCCCTAAAAAAGTACTAAAAATTACAATTACAACTAGATATTTTTTATAATCCATTTTATTTCTCACGTGAATATCATTAGTATATACTGATCTCCTCTAATGATGAACATATTTAAAGAAAAATTGCATTTATACCCAAATTTCATAACAGAAGTATAAAGCTAGAAAGTATAAAAAACAAGAAAAGAAAAAGTAATTAAAAAGTAGTATTCATGAATCCTAAACGAAGTTCATGTCAAGGATAGGGGACCGGCGGACCTTTCATATGATATTTCCATAATTCTAAATCCATTTGAGAATAATCATGTAATTTCTCAATATGGTCATTTTCTGGGAGATTATTCGTAATACTGTGATTTTCGATACATTTTGGTGAAATAATTAAATACCCATGATTAATCTGTATTGCATAGAAATAATACCTCAAAGAATTATGAGCATTAAATATTGGACTGGCAGTTCCCAGATTTACTTCGATAAACTCTACTTGGTTTTCTTTTTCTTTTAATTCCTCTGAATCGGATTCTACTAAACCCAATTTTTCCATTATTTCTCTTAATAGGTTCGAGGATCGTATTAAGCTTTTAAACCCTGATACTTTTAACCTATTAAATATATTTTTCTCAACTTGGCTTTGGATTGTGGACATGCGGATACCTAATCTCTCGCATATATAACTAATCTTTACATCAATCTCTTTATTACATAATACTAGAATAGAGGTGACTACCCCTGCAATTACCGAGTCTTTTGTATTCTTAATCGTCTCCCACAAATGATATAAAATACGCTTTGCCTGGAAATAAAAGTCCATTCCTAACTCAAAATGCTCCACTATCTTCCCAATCTCCTGCATGATATATTCCTTCCTATTGCGTTCAGCATAATGGGGTATAAACTCATTTATCTGGAGTTTAAAATCGTTAAAATCCCTTCTTGAAATTTTTGCTACATCTAATAATTCTTGTTCATTAATAGGCAAATTATTGAGTTTATGATAATAGTAGATAACTATGGGAACTAATTTTTCAGGACTTCGGTATTTTGTACG
>CAYUTF010000206.1:0-3070 GCA_964447495.1 uncultured archaeon | reverse complement strand
ACTTACTCGCTATTTCCATGACTTTTTCATTTAATAATTTATGTTCTGGTAAACATGAACTTGTTTTTAGGAACTCTTCTCCATGGCGTAAAGCCGCAAGATTCTCTGTGATTTTCATAAGTTCTGTTGCGATAATACTATTGAGGAAAATCATATCAGAAATCATATTTTTAATATATAGTACAACTTTAATTTGGTCTGACATAATACCAACAATTGTCCTTAGAATTTATTTCTTTTAGAATATTAGGGAATAGTTAAAAATAAGGGTTCAGTAAAGAAATGGAAATAATCTTGTAGTTTGTTTTTTTCAAATGATTTTTCATTGAAATCAGACTTTGAAAGTACCATTCATAATTAAAAAAAAATAATCCGGAACACAACCCCTACACCTCACATCTCAACTTCGAAACAAAATAATCGCGTATCGTCTGCCACTTAACACAAACTCTTTTTTCAAGTAATCCTATGTGGAAATATTTAAATATATAAGATTCTTTTTTTTTTTAACAAAAATGTAAAATTCAATACAAGTGGTTAGAATGGCTCTAAAATTCTTAGATTATCCTAAAAATAATTCAAAAAAAATTTTTTTAGATAATTTGGGATATTTTTACTCAGAGGAATAATATTTATTGAATATTAAATGAGGAAATTATAATGATTTTTCAATCAACTGTAATGATAACACCCTTAATGATAGGGATAATTATATTTTTTATCATTTTTTGGTTTGTTGCTATAGGATTGGCCGTATGGGTATACCAAGACGCCAAGAAAAGAGATATGAATGCCGCTGTATGGTTATTAATCGTATTATTATCTGGGTGTATCGGTTGTATTATATATTTAATAGTTAGAGAATAATTTGACTCTAATAATTTTCAAATTTTTTTTTATAAAGTTATCAATAGAAAATCGAAAAAAATGATTGCCACTAAGAAACCAAAAGAAGTTAAAGCTAAAAAATTATGGGTTGGAATTAGCCTGATTGTTATTGGAAGCCTTATCATAGTAGGGGCGCAGTGGGATATTACATAGAAAAAGCAAGTTGCCCTTGGGAGATGGGTTGCGGCAGCTTGACGTCCTGGGGGGCTTAGGTTTTTTTGGATTAACCTTTTTGGGTTCAATTTTTATTATACCGGGTATAATTTATCCATATAGGAAACGTATAAAAGGGGGTTATTATTGTATTTTGCTGGTGCTGCTTCCTCTACCAATGGCGTATTTTCTGGCATCGTTAATTATATTAATATTATGAATCTAACTTTAACATTTTTTCACTAAATTTTCATTTAAATCAGACGCTGAATTTACCTTTCCATTCTAATTTATAAACTTCATCTAAAATTTTCACTTAAATTTCCTTGATTTCCTATTCTGATAAACCCCCCACTTTTTTCAAGATTAAATTCCGAAGATTCTTAACATTCCGCTCCATATCATAAAAGTCGAATTGCACACCCAATCGTGAACTTAATAAAGCAGGGATATGGTGTGGGTTATAGAAAATCGGAATAATAGATTTACCTAATGCTTCTGCCGCAGTCCATTCCTTTTTTACTGGTACAGAGTCTCTGGCATGTTCCGAGCAAAAAAGGATCATAGCGTCACATTTATCAAGATTTTCATCCATATATTCAAAAATATTGTCCTCCATATGCTCCTCCCAGTAAAGAACATTCTCAATCTCAGGAAATTCGGTGAGCTTCTTGGCAATATCATGAACTTTGAACGTATCTACGTCTTTAGTTGCATAACTCATAAAAATAAGTAAATTTTCCTTCAAAACTACATCTGAAGCATTTATTTCTTCACCAAAATCTACAATTTTAGATTTTCCCATAATATAAGAGGCGAATTTTCTTTCTTGCTCCGAAGGGATTTTTGTTTTAGACTTAGAAGGTTTTACTGGTTTTAAAGCATAATATAATAGCAATAGAGCAATTATTATAAGTAAATTAGGAATAAATTTGGGTTGGATCAATGTATTAACAACTATAATACAGGAGATTGGGTAATATACATAGAAAACCGATAATATTAGATACTTTCTCCTAATTTCTGCTTTTGTTTTAATACCTTTAATTAATAGCGCAAATCCGACAAATGTGCCTGACGAAAAAAATATCGTTAAAATCCAGAAAGCTGGAGATCCAAAACTGGGTTGGGACATTATAAAACCCGCACCAGTATAAGTTGAGGTAATTGAATTATCATAATCTAAAAATAAAAAAAGTTCATAAATTATACTTAAAACAAAATATATAGAAATCAAATACCATTTCTTTTTTGGTATTAGGAGCTCACAACTAACATATAAGGCTGTAGAAATGGTTATGGATGACCACATATAAACTAAGATGCCATGTATTTCAAATGGATTATCCATATTATGTCCAGTTAAGAAAACTGTGAAAATGTCTATAATTCCCCCAATCCACTGAAAACCTGTAAAAAAAATAAAAACTCCTGCAACAGAAAGCAACCTAATCTTCTCTTTCCTAGATTTAATAAAGACCCAAATTCCAAATACACAGCCAAAAGTAAAAATAATTATTACACTTATGGCATCCAACAGATCAAATAATGATAGCATTACTCCGTTAATCCTCCTTATATTTTATAATTAAAATTCTCATTTGCTTATCTAAGGAAAAAACATCCTAACAAATTTGTTTGAATTGTTTAATTTAACTCAAATGGATTTGTAAAAATTTTGAAATCAATTATTTATTTATTTTTTTTTTATTTAATTTATTTCATTTTTCCAAAAGTATTTGATACTTCTGGATGAGAATCACACTAAGTTATTTAATTGATTCAAATTATCATCATTTTTTCATCTCGTTTTTTCAAATGAATTTTCATGAAAATCAGACGCTGAATTTACCTTCTACTCTATTTTAAAAATTTTCACCCAACCGATTTTAAAGATATCCCCATTCAAAGAAATTAACTTTTTTTGATATTTTTCTTCATACTTATTAAAAGTAAATTTTCCGATAATCTGCGTATTTTTGGTATGAACCTAATTTTTCGTAAACTTTTTTAATTTTATGACTTAGAG
>CAYUTF010000205.1:0-3082 GCA_964447495.1 uncultured archaeon | reverse complement strand
GGGAACGAGAGGACTTCCTAAGAGCCAACTACCCCGACTTCCTTCCACCAAGGTAACGCCCCTCCCGATCGCTTTTATCCCTTCATTTCAATCTCGGGACGAGATTTTCTTTAAGGGGGGAGGGCTGTAACACCCCGTGTTACGGAAAACCTTAATTAAGGTCATTAGCAAATAACTAGGTGCTAATACAAGCCTAAACCCACAAGTGGCATTTCAAACTCGAGGCTAGATTTCAAACCATTATGAAATCAACTCAAATCTTCCCTTTTAGAGGAATTCAAATCTATGAGCCCTATTTGAGGCAAATTCTTTTTGCTTGTCCCTAAGGTGTGGCAAGGATTTGGCTAGGCAAATTTCTTTAAGTTCTGAGACCCAAAGAAATTTCAGCAAATTATATTCAAATCCAACTCATAGAACCTTCCCCGAATTTTCATTCGAGTTCCATTTCAAATCTGGATAAGTTCCTATGGGGAAAGATGTTCCTTGCCTCGAGCTCTTTCCATCCATATTTTATTTGGAATTTTTGGAGCCAGCTAGACCCTCCTTTGCCTCAAATTAGTTCAAACTCATTCAAAATAATTCAAACAATTCCAAAGCGGTACTGTGCAGTCGGGCGGCCCAAATTCTTTTCTCCTCTCGGGCCGGCCCACGCGCGCTCGCGCGCTCGCGCCCGCGCCATGCTCGCCCCGTGCCACTGACAGTCCGGCCCCGCCTGTCAGCGACACCGCCGCCCGTTACTGTGCCGGCCCACCTGTCAGCTCTCTCTCCCGCGCTGTCTCCGACCGACCGAGCGTGCGCGCGCGGCGCACGTCGCCCGCCCGCGCCGCGCGCGGGCTGCTGCCGGCGCCGCCCGCCAGTCGGGACCCCCTCTTCCCTCCCCTTTTCCCCTCTCGGCCGCGCTGCCGCCGAGCGCTCTCCGCCGCGCGTTTTCCCTCCGCGCGGAAATCGTTTTTCTCACCCCTCTCCGACTTCTCTCGCGAGTGCTCGAGCCTCCCCGCCACTCCCCGCACCCGGACCGCCGTCTCCGGCCACCGGAGCCCGCCTCTCCCTCGCGAATTTCGGCCGACCTCCGCCGCCGTCCGCCTCTCCCCGGTGAGCTCTTCCCCGAGCTTCCAATCCCCGGGATTTCTTGCAATTTCCTCACCCCCTCGCCTCTCCCGAGCTGCAGGACCTCCTCAGCCACGCCGGCGACCACCGGAGACCCCTCACCGCCGACGAACGCCGCCGCCCGACGCCGTTGGCACCGCCTCACCGTCGACCCGCCGTTCCGGTGCGCCTCTGTCCCTTCCTCCTTGCCCGGCGCCTTCCCCGTGACTCCCTCGAGACCCCCGGCAGCACCTTGCCGTCGTCGAGCCACCGCCGAGCCGTCGGCGAGCGCGCCACCGCGCCGTCCCGCGCGCGGCGACCGCGCCGACGCGCCCGCGGTGCGCGCGCGCAGCGCGCGCGCAGGCCGGTGCCCCCGCTGGGCTGGGCTGCCAGGCCGTGGCCCAGCCGGCGTTCGGCCGACCGCGCGTGGCAGGCCGCCGCGCCTCGTGGGCTCTAGCCTCGGGCCGGTTCCGGCCCGGTACTGTGCTGAGGATTTATAAATGTTTTTCCAATTGTTTTAAATCGCAGAAATTGGTTCAAACTTCCAAAATTCGTAGAAACTTGTAGGAAGGTCTAAAAATTTCAAACAAAATTTTGTATGAGTCCTTTTGGACCACTCTTCTCAGTGGGCTTGTCCGAGCTCACTTTTGCGCGGTAAATTTTGGTACAAAATTCCAAGAACTCAGAAACTAAATTAATTGTTCACAAATATCTATGCTTGAAATTAATCTGAAATTTTGCATGCATGGCCACATCACTTCCAGTAGCTCACACAAAAAGTTTCAGAATTTATTCCTGCTTAGAATAATTCCTAGGATTTAATCTCTGTTTCTGCAGTAAAGAAATTGTAGAAAATAGTTTAGAATTAGAAAAATAATGATTCTTGGTGTAGATGTCCCTTGCGCTGTTTAGGACCTGCATAAAATCAGAGAGCATGATTAGATGTATAAATCCTAAATTAATGAATTTCTAAGTTAGAATTAAATTGTTAAAATATTAAAAAGGCTAGGGGTAAAATAGAAAATGACTAGAAGAGGTTAGTATAGGTAAATTGTGCATCTTACCGCTCTTTGCACCCCATGCATTGCATTGGTATTCATGGCTCATACGTGCATCTTTGCGATAGATCACGCGGAGCACGGACGCGAAGAACCTCCGGAGCCAGCACCAGTCGAGACCGCTGACTTCGAGCAAGACCAAGGCAAGCCCCGGTGCATCTAACCGCAATCCTTGAGTTCTTTTATTCTTCTTCTATCTTAATTATGTTTCTTGGATGTGCATTAGGTGATAGGAGTTGAATTGATACCTTAGTTGCATTATGACACCTTTCCGATCTATCCTTGTGACCCCTCTACTAGAGATAGGTCGTTAGCGATGGCTAGGCGTAGATGTAGGCTACGGTAGATGGCCGAGTGGTCGAAAGACCACGTGGCGGCCATAGGTTCTTTAAAATCTCAACACTCTGGTCTTTGGCTAAAAGTTGGTTAAAATGGAGACCGGGCGGGGCCATTAGGGGAAAGTGGGGACAGCTGGTTGGGAAGGTCGGGGAGTGGGTATGTGGCAAGCCGGCACCTCCAAGGTTGTAGCCCCCGCCTGTGTCGATTGAGGACCGTTCGGTTGGCCCCCACGAGCAAGTATTGAACGTACCGATCGCATGCCGGTGATATGGGCCCGGTAAGCCTAGTAGTCAGTTTGTCCACAGGAGTTGACTTTTCCCCACTGCTCTTTGGCTGTTTGTGGGAGAGAAGCTGGGTACGGACCCGCGGATCGGATGGCCGGCGTGCTGTGGATTGTGTCGGGAGCCCTTCTTCTCGGGTGCAGTGGATCTGTTCAAATCTGTTGACGACTGTATGAAAGGTTGCTATATGTGGACCACGTGAGATACGTATGGTCGTGGACCATACGCGGACTGAGCGTGGAAAGCGTGTGGCGTGTTGGTTGGGTTTCCCCTGCAGGGTGTACATCGATTCGAATCGCCGCGACTCTCGGATATGAG
>CAYUTF010000204.1:0-3162 GCA_964447495.1 uncultured archaeon | reverse complement strand
ATATTAATATCCCGAAATAAAATTCCATATAACGCATCATTTAACATCATATCTAATCGTTCAAATGCACCCATGGCGGCGATTTCGGGCATACATAAGCCTGAACAATAATTCGTTAATCGAATATATCTTCCCAGTTCCTCTCCAACTTGATCCAAAGCTTTTCTCATTAGTCTAAAATTCTCTTGCGTAGCATATGTGCCTCCAAAACCCTCAATAGTGGGACCATAAGGTACATAATCAAGTAGACTCTGTCCTGTAGATCTTATTACGGCTATTACATCTGCTCCTTGTTTTGCTGCCGCTTGAGCTTGAACAATATCCTCATAAATATTACCAGTTGCTACAATTACATAAATTAAAGGTCTTTCCTTATCTCCGTAATGTTCGAGTAATTCTTCTCTCTTTCTTTTATTAGCTAAAATTTTACGTAATGTGCTATCCACTAAGGGTTTTAATACTTCTTTGATCTTAACGATGTTTTTAGCAGGAAAATTAAGGATATCTAATTTTTTTTTAGATATTTTTTCTGCTATAACTTGCGGGCTAAAATTTGTATGCAATAATGCGTTTCCAATAAAATATGCAATTCCTTTACCCAGTTGTTCTCCTGTTAAAATATGTTCAACAACAATATTAGGTAAGGGAACACCAAATTCATCGACTCCATCTATACCTAATAATCTACATACTGTTCGTTCAATAGTCGTTGTTGTATGTAAATTAATAAATTGTTGAATATCATCAGCGATACTTTTAGCGGTATTTCTAGCATCACTTATGAGAGAAGGTTCTAAATTTAGTTTATTATCTATGCCTTTCATATTTTCTTTCATGATTCTAAACCATTAATTTAACTTAAGAATCTAATTTAATTTGGTCCAAGATCATATACAGGAATCTTTATAGTATCTTGTAATAATTTTAAAAATTTATCTTTATTGAATTGATACCCATAAGGGGACGTTGGGTTTATCGTAAGAGCTATAATCTTGATAGGATATAATACTTTTATTATACCCCCTTTTTTCTGAAACTTATATAAAACATTCTCGCTAAGAAATAGCTTTGTCCCATTTTCAGCCAATAAAGTAACCCCTTTATAATATTCGGTAGATTTCATCAAGCCTTCTAAAAATCTGTCAGTAATAGCTCCTTTAATTACAATATATTGAGTATTTTTTGTTAGATATGTAGCAATTTCTTCAGCGGAGTCTAATGCTGTTAAATAATCCAATCCCTTTTTAGAATGATCCTTATTAATTATTGCCACTTTATATTTCATTAAAAGCTCTTTTGTTTTAGTTTGAATCTCTTGATCTTTCTCTGGTTCCATTGACAATAACTTAATTGTATGTGTTGTTATATCTACGACTTTTTTCATCTCATCTGATACTGAAGCTCCAGTTGATAGTATTGTAGCATCAGAGACTAAAGGAGAGGCAAAACTCTTTCTATCAAATGCTCCATCGATCAATACCAAATTACATCCTAGCTCTAACATCTCTACACATACTTTTTTAAGATTTGTATTGTTAGATGGTCCAGCTAATTCAATAAATCCATTATTCAATGCTTTTAGGATCAAAACTTCTCCCATTGGTGTTGAGATTCCGGTATTTCTAATAAGTTCTGTTTTTATTTCGCTATTCTTAATACTTTCTTGAGCAGTAGCTATATATGTTCCCGTTTTGATAAAAATTCGTGGTTTTGGAAATTGAGAGATAACATCATATTTCTCCCCATCACGACCAATTGAGGTTAAACCTAATCTATATTTATTTGAAAAATATTTAATGATATGATTTAAAGTGGTAGTTTTACTAACATTTTTCGCTAAACCAATAATTGAAATAATTCTTTTTTCCAAAAATACATCTTGGATGTAATCTATAAATTCCATATTATTTAGAAAGAAAGTATATAGTTAAAATTAAACATTGGTTACTTAGTTAACTTTTTTCTTCTCAAATTACGCTCCAAATCAGATGGTTCGATCGTTATTTTTTTACCACTCAGGAGTGCTGAAACACCAATTTGAGTTTCATCAACTTCACATCTACATCCAGGATTATAATCATCTGGTTCTTCATACGTTGTAATCACCCCTTCAAAGTTTCTCAATACTACTCGCTTGTGTCCTTGGGAAATTGTATAATTAGGCATAACCGGAATCTTTCCTCCTCCTCCAGGAGCGTCAACAACGAAGGTTGGAACACAGAGTCCTGATGTATGACCTCTTAAACCTTCAATAATTTCAATTCCTTGAGAAATGGTTGTCCTAAAATGCCCTAACCCTATTGATAAATCACATTGGTAAATATAATAAGGACGGACACGAATTTTAACCAGTTCGTGCACAAGTTGCTTCATAATATGAATACAATCGTTCACTCCTCGTAATAATACCGATTGATTTCCAAGGGGAATCCCAGCATCAGCGAGCATTTCACAAGCTCGTTTTGAATCGGGGGTAATCTCATTAGGATGGTTAAAATGAGTATTAAACCATATAGGATGATACTTCTTTAACATTTCACATAATTGAGGGGTGATTCTCTGGGGCATAACCACTGGTGTTCTGGAGCCTATTCGAACAATTTCGACATGAGGGATTTCTTTTAGCTTTTTCAAAATACTCTCGAGTGTATTGTCAGAGACAAGTAAGGCATCCCCTCCGGATAAGAGGACATCGCGAATTGCAGGTGTTTCCTTAATATAGTCGATACATTTATCTATTTGGTCTTGAGGGGGCGCTTTATCATGATGCCCAGCAAATCTCCTTCTGGTACAATGTCTACAATACATTGAACAATTTTCTGTTACCAAAAAGAGAACACGATCGGGATATCTGTGTGTTAACCCGGGGGTGGGCGAATCTACATCCTCATGAAGAGGGTCCTCAAGGTCACTTGAGGATCTAGTGAGCTCATGTATCGTAGGTATGGCTTGTTTTCTAATAGGGTCATATGGATCGTGAGGGTCTATTAATGATAAATAATATGGTGTTATTGCCATTCTTAACTTCTGTTGTATTTGTGGGTCATCCTCTTCTTTAGTCAGGGGAATAAATTCTTTTAATTCTTCTAATGTCGTAATTCTTGATTTAAACTGCCATCTCCAATTATTCCAATCATCATCACTTATATTTCCAAATAACTC
>CAYUTF010000203.1:0-3229 GCA_964447495.1 uncultured archaeon | reverse complement strand
GATGGTTTTGTGAAATTAATTGTTGATAAGGCTTATAGAATATTAGGAGCTCATGTAATTGGACCTCATGCGGCAGTATTAGTCCAACCGTTTGTATATTTAATGAATTCTGGATTTACGTGTGCATTACCTGATATGGCAAAAGAATCCGATATCCCAAAATTAGCTCATGCTTGCCCTGAAGGGGGCTCATTTATGCCTATTTATAAATCAATGGTCATTCATCCCTCTCTCAATGAGGTTACGGGATGGGCTATAGGAAATTTACATCCTGTCAACATAAAAATGGAGCATCATCACCACGAACATAACCATGAGCATTAAAATCATTTTATTTTTGCTTAATTCATTATTCTAAGAAACATCACCTTTTTAGATTCTACAACCTAATATTAAGAGTAGATGGTTGTAAAAAATAGAAGCGATTCTCTAACAAGAACTATAGGACAAATATTTACTCCTCCGTATATTTCAGAATTCATGGTGGAGAATATAGTTCGATTAATTCGCAAATATTATTATAAAGATCATGCGAAACCAAATTTTAAGGACACGAAAGTATTGGATCCCGCATCAGGTCAAGGAATCTTTTTGAAATATCTTCTTGAGTATAATTTTAAAGATATTACTGCCTATGAGATTGATCTCTCACTAAGCGATTATTTAGAAACTTTTTATCCCGAAGTTAAATTCCGTTTTGAGAATTTTTTAGGATCGAATTCAAAGGAGAAGTATGATATAATTATTGGGAATCCGCCATATCTGGGACAAAATTATAATTCGCTAGTTTTTCAAGACCTAGTCAGAAAATATCCTATATGTAAAAAATATTTTGTTGGGAATATGGATTTATTTTATTATTTCATTCATTTAGGAATTACCAAGCTAAAACCTGGAGGGTTACTTTCTTTTATAACCACTGATTATTGGATTACGAAATCTAAGAAAACGGGGATAAAGGCATTAAAGCCACATATCATCGAAGATTGCTTTCTCTTACAATACATAGATTTGTCTAATGTGAAAATATTTAAAGATGCACAAGGGCAACATAATTGCATTTTTGTGCTGCAAAAGAAAACAGCAACAGAAAAAGAAACTCATCAAGACAAAGCGATTAGTACTTATCAATTCTTAGGAGATAGGATATCCGAAGAAGAATTTAATTTACATAATTTTATGACCTATACATCAGGATTAACTAACAATGATTTGAATAAAGAAAAGAGTTGGAATCTTCTCTATCCTATCGAAGTAAAAAAGATTATTGAAAAGATCGAAAAATTTTGTATAAAGGATAATCATATATCTTTTCTTAAGGATCTATTTACTATCCGAAACGGTTTAATCACGACAAAAGATAATATCTTTATTCTTAAAAAGGATAAAAACCTTCAGGTACGAGAAAATAATTACTTCATTAAAATTGAAAATGATTACATAAAAATCAATGAACTTGAGAAAAAACGACTGAAACGACTCTATAAAGGAAAATCTATCAAGCCATATGGTTATGATCAAAGTGATAATAATAGTTATCTGATTTATTTCAATAAAGATGAGTTTCAAAATCAAACTGCCGAAGAATTTAACTCTACTATCATAAAAAAATATCCAACTCTCACAAAATATATTTTAAAGCATCAAAAAGAATTAAAAGATATATTAATTAACGCTAAAGAAAATCCAAAGGATCTCTATTTTCCCAGAAGAGGGAGTTTTATTCTAATAGAAAATGATGGAAAACGTCAGGAGAAGGTCAATCTTGAACCGTATTATGATAATGCTCCTAAATTATTCTTCAAATATATATCGGAAAAAAATATGTTTGGATTTTGCTCTACTCAATACTATGCGACGTCAGATACCTATTTTTTATGGCCAAAATCGCCCCATAGCAGAGTAGACTACCCTTTTTGGATAGCTTACCTAAACTCGAAATTGGTAACTTTTCTTTTTAAGGCTAAAAATATTAAGATAAAAAGAAGTAAAACAAAATTAGAATACGGACTTCCTATTCCTAACTTTGATAAATTTCAATCAGCTAAAAATCAGTCTATAATACCTTTAATCAGAATTTTAAGCACCCTATTAATCAATATGAATAAACAAGATGTTAAAATAACCCTTGAGTATCAAAAAAATAAGGTAGCTAACGCTTCAACTAGCAAAAATGAGGTTGTAAAAGAAATTGTTCAAAATATACTTCAATCACAAAATACAATAGACTCTCACACCATTATCAAATATATTGATGAATTATTTTTTGATTTATTCAATTTAGATGAAGAAGAAATAGATTATTTAATTAAGAAATACTATTTATCTTAATTCTGTGAATCTGAATAGAGTTGAGATGCTATTAATATAAAAGAATTTCCCGTTTTTGATGATGTTGGTAGCTTTCCATTAGCTGATACTATCGATAAAGAGACATTTGAACAGTTTTATTGGGTTGCTTATAAAGCATTTGCAACCAAAAATGATATATTTCAAAATAAGGGAATTCAAATTCATTTTACTCAACCGATGTTAGATTCATTTAAGTACAAATTAAGTGCGGGGGTAGAGATTATTAATTATCCCCAGCATATGGATATGTACAAGCAATTTTTAAAACCCATCGCTGATTACGAGAAAGAGCCCAATCTAATTGACCCTGAGAAAGCTTTTGTCCCTGAAATGTTTGTCATCGAACATTTTGCGAAAGAATTTTACGAAAAAAGCGGACAGACACTCCATGTAAAATTATGCGTGACTGGTCCTATTGAGTTATATGTTCGAAAACATCAATTTACTATCTATTACGATCTAGCTCTTAATATGGCAAAATCTATTAATTCATTCCTCAAAAATTCTATGCTTAATTCCAAATATCTGAACACCGCTGTCATTTCGATCGATGAGCCCTCTTTAGGGTATATGGATATAATGAATATAAATAATGCTGATTTAATTAAAATTTTTGACGCCTCCTTAGATGGTATTAAAAGGAAGAACAATACAACTCAAATACATATTCACACTTTAAATCGAGCGGATATCCCATTAAATTCAAAAAATATAGATGTATTAACCTGTGAATATGCCGCTGATAATAGTAATAAAATTGCGAAAAAAACTTTAGATTCCTATGATAAATTTATTCGTGTCGGAATAACGCGCACGAATATTGATAATATTATCGCTGAAATTTTAGATAGAGGGGATTCTTGGGAACATCTTCAAA
>CAYUTF010000202.1:0-3352 GCA_964447495.1 uncultured archaeon | reverse complement strand
TTTTCCTTTCCACGCTTGAGAAATATCATAATTTTGACAAAATACGCAACCAAAATTGCATCCTTGGAAAAATATTGTTCCACTAGGTACTAAAACGCTTTCCTCTCCCATATGGAGAAAAGCAGATGAAATGTATGAATCATGTGTTAAAAAACAGTAACCTCTTTTGTTGTCTAGACGATTTACATTGCATTTTCTTTCACAATATATACAACTTGTTAAATAATGTAATGCAATGGTCTCTACTAAATCTATATAATTCTGTTTTTGAATTTCTCGAGTAAATAATTGATCGTTATTTTGTAATAAAATCTCATTAAATTCAGCAGATTTCTCATATAATAACGATTCTAACTGTGAAATTGAGAAAGAATCGTTAAAATCGGCACTAATAGTCTTAGCAATGAGATATCTAGCAATTTGATTTCCATCGATGATGTCTTTATATCTTGAAAATCGCTTCGCAATCTCTTCGTTTTTCCATGCTGAATCTGAATCAGGACGTAATAATCTAAATACCATATTAAAACTTTAAGATATTAGGTTTCGAAACATAACCATTTAAGAATATTTTCCAAAAATTTGAGATTATCTCCCGCATCCAACCCAAAATCTGAATCTTCGAGAAGAAAATCAGATGATCCAATAGTGACACATCTACCACTGAAAAATTCAGATACCACACAAATAGGAACCGGTCCGATTGCTCCAATATCCTCATCCATATAATATTTGAATTCTGCTTTTTCCGATGATACAATAATATCTTCTACATCTTCTTCTGTAATAGTAAAAAAAGTACAATTAGGAAGCACTAACTCACTAATTCCTTCAGTTATTGGATGATTATACAGTTCATTAACAAGTATATTATTTCTATTAACCAAAAAATTAGACGGTGATTCTTGAATTATTCCATTCCAAAATCTTCGCACCCCTGTTATCTTATATAATACTCGAATCGACCCCATTTTCATTGGAATATCTCTATCACCACCATTTCCACTAGTGAAAAAAAGAGAGCCTCCTTCACCAACATATTTTTTAACTGCTTTTAATTCATCAACTGTAAATTTATCTTCTTTACGATCTTTGGTCTGTTGAATATTACCAATAAATAAAACATCATAATCTTCAAGCATATCAAAATCTATTGGGCCTTCGTTCTTGTCAATGTAATCAATATCAAAATCATCTTCATCAAGTGCAAATTCCGGAAATTCTTCTATTTTTTCTCTATGAGAGACGTCTACTAAAATAGAATAACTCATCTTAGTCACTCACCATGATGTATTAATTTATCTAATATGGGTTGGTTTACTTGGTAAATCTAAGTTGCTTACGATTTAATTCTTACATATTATATGTAATTTATTTTTATAAAGCTTTCTAAATTATGGCATTTAAACTTTATTCTTATTTAATATGTAAATAAATAGAAAAGAAATTCATATAGATTAAATATATAAAAGGAGAGGAGATAAATTAATCTTTGACAGGTATGAAATCTCTTTCTGCAGGACCTTCTTTTCTCACGACTGCGATATCAATTCCATTACCTGAAGCCATATCACGAATGATAGATGCACTTATGGCTTTTATAATAATTTCTTTGCCTTCAGCAATTGATAAATTGTCTTTGAATTTTGCCTCTAAAACACCATAAGAAAAATTTTGACCACTCCCAATTGCACAGAATTTTTCTGATAATATCGAACCATATGCCCCAATATCTAATACTGTAGGCCCTTCTTCTTCGGTCACTCCACCTAAAATAAGACCAACTTCATAGGGGAACATTTTATTCTGATAAAGAATGTTGCTCAATAATTTTCCTGCAGATTTAATTTTAATTGGCTTCTCTTTTTTATATTGGTATAAACTCGTTTCAGCTTTTAAAACATCAATTAAATATTGAGCATCAGCGACCGATCCTGCAATTGTCATATAAAGATGTTCTTGGATTTTATGAAGCTTCTCAGCAGTTTTACTTGACACAAAATAGGCCATTGAAGCACGCTTATCCGTTCCTAATATAACTGCATCTTTACAGATTAACCCAACCGTAGTTGTCCCTGTTTTAAAGGTGTTGGAATCTGAAGTTTGATCACTATAGGTGAGAGTTTCATTATCCCGAGTGAAATGTGAATTCATTGGTTTTAAGAATTCTTCTTTTCTCATAAATAACTTATAATTTAATACTTTAAGAATTTTCTGTTAATTTCTTATAAATGGTGATAGATAGGTCTTTTTGTCTTTTATATCTCATTCGATTAATCTAGAGATTCTTGAAAGGGGGTGTCCTTTTGCTTTTAGCTCAATTTCATTAAACCATCCAAAAGGTGGTCTTAAAGTTTTGAAGCCTTTTTTTATTAAAATCTCTTCTATTTGCTTTAAAGAATTAAGACTAAATTCCGGAGAACTTAGTTTTCCAAAAAGATGTGCAAAAGACAGGATCACAATATTAGTAATTTTAAGTTGTTTTCCAATTTTTTCAATTTCAATAATTGAATTAGGGATAATATTAGGATTATTCTCATCTCTTTGCTCAACTGTAATAAATAACACTAAACAATTATCAAGTTCTCCTTCCCGATTATCATCGGATAATGTTTCAATGATTTTTGAGCGGCTTTTGTTTTTAACATTATATTTAAAAAAAGCACAATGAAAGGATAAAAATCTCATGAGTATAATAATGTGGTGAAAACTTATATAGATTATAATAAAAAGCGATAGATAAGAATTATAATTTTAAAATCTCATCTATTTGACCATTCCATGCTCCTTCTAATATAACTTTCAATATTAAATCACGTTTATCTGCTGGAATGGGTCTTGGCATATTATCTAATTTCATTTGATTTTGAGATGCATCAATAATTGCTTTCGAAATAAACTCTTTTGGAAATTGGGAGTAGTCTGATATTTTTGTTGGTTGACCAATTTTTTTGTAAAATTCAAAAAGACCCTCCACAACAGTTTTTGTGAGCTGTTGAGTTACTTTTAAGTTCATTAAATCCGCAATTACTTGCAGTTTGGCTGAAATATTTTTCCCATAATAAGCAACATAATAAGGAAGCATTAAAGCAGTTGCTTCACCATGATCCATAACCGAGAACCAAGAAAAAGAGTTCATATGAGGCCCCCCAGTTGATTTATATACAATTACAGTTCCACCCAATAAGCAAGCAAGCGACATCATCTTCCGTGCTTCGACATCTTTTCCATTTTTTACTGCTTTCGGTAAATTATTAAATAATAATCTCATCCCTTCAATGGCTCTACTATTTGCTTCAGGATCTACTTGATCATGAACATTATTAAGATATCCTTCCATTAAGTGAGTTAA
>CAYUTF010000201.1:0-3380 GCA_964447495.1 uncultured archaeon | reverse complement strand
ATATGCGGAACTTGCTGTATTAAATTTGGTTTTAAAGATTCTTTTTTAATCGGATCATCTTTGTAATAATCAACATCAAATTGAAAATATCCTAAGGTAGTATATAATTGATCGGAGTTTTCATCTCGATACGGAAAGTTCTCTAAATATGGAACCCACGTACATTTAATCGATACATTACTGGCCATTTCAAGAAGGTCATGTTTTAATTCCTTGCGGTAGATATCGTTTTCAGTTAAATTTTTTAACTTTTTATTTATTAAGTTCTCAATTTCAATACTTTTTTGAATAGAGTTTAATTGTGTAGTATTTAGGAAAGCGCTTATATACCAAAATTGTTCTTTTTCTATAAATTGGAGAGACATTATGAATAATAAGATTTAGAAGTAAAAAAAGCTAATCAATTTCGTGTTCTCATAAATGTCAACATCTAAAAAACTCTATTTCATTAATTCGAACGAGCATAAAATATGTATAAATTGGAAATCTATTAAAGATAATAATTGTATATAATTAGTGAAGATATGGGGTTATTTCTCTTTGCCTCGGCAATAAAAAACAAATCTTCGGTTGAAATCGCAACCACAATAAAATATTTTACATCACGCCGAAATATTATCGCAAATGTCAAATCCTATTCAGAATGGAACTCATCTATTCAAAATAAAGGTATTGATATACACGATATTATCAGTCAGCCAATATCAATGACGACTATTTATCAACCACGCAATAGATGGTCCATAGTTATTTTTAATAATTGTCATTTTGAAGAAAAAGAAATAAGTAAATTTTTATCGTATCATTTACAGACAATTATTTCCTTAATTGAAGTCTTAGATTCTGAAGTGTGGTATCATTATTTATTTTATAACGGTAAACAGGTGGACCAATTTTGTTCCTATCCCGAAGAATATGAGAAAATCGAGGAATTACCTCTGTTTAAAGGAAATAAACAAAAACTTGCTTTTTATTTTGACGTGGATGAGCAAATACTGTCCCCTTATTTGATTCGCTTAAGTCCAGCTAATAGACCAGAATTTTTGTTTAAAAAAGCCCATGAGGATGATAAATATGCTCTTGGAGATGAATGGATATTTATTGACTTTTGGAAGAGATTAGGCATATTTTATCCTTCAGAATTACCTGAAATCGTCATATTCCATGAGGAATCGATTTAATAACATTGATAAAAGTTAGCATTTTTACTTACTTATGGATGGTCTCTTTTACATTCTGGTGTGGATTGCAGGGCTAGTTTTCTTACTTATAATCTTAATTCTATATTTAACTCATCGGATTAATAAATTAATTTGGTATATGTTTTGGATTGGTTTTATAATAGGGATGTGTTGGGAACTTCCAATGTCAATTGCCAATGAATTAGCTATATGTTGTGGTTATCCATATCCTCCTGCTACATTTAACACACCAACACCAATACAAGGACCTTTACTGGTTATTATAATTGCTGTTACACATAGTCTATGGGATGGAACCTTATTTTTGTTCTCTGTTTCTTTTGTATACCTATTTAGTAAAGCCCCTTATTTTACAGAATTTAATTGGAAACAATTGGGTATTCTTTTATTGATTGGCCAATTACAAGAATTCATCGTAGAACTTGTTAGTACTTCCTCAAGTGGATGGTATTATAATATTTACTGGTTTAATCCTCCACTTTTTCCATGGATGGGACATTTTATAACATTATTACCCCAATTAATTTGGTTATTGGCACCGATAGTCTTTTATGTTGTGGTGCTCAAATATCAACCAAAACTGGTTTAATATAACACTTATCTAATCCCAATACTCAAAATTTAGTAATAAAATCTCCAATCATTCCGCTCTAACCTATCTAAAAAGTGCGTTACAAACTTCGCAATTTCATGGTTATTTTTCATTAATTCTTTTAATTTAAGTAACAGACTTTCCTCTCCAAATTTAAGGATTGGAAATAACGCCATTTTTCTTAGATTCTCATCTTCTAAGTTTTCAAAATTTTTAAGACTATATTTAAGGAAATCCTTGAGTTCCAAATCAATTATAAGACTTAAGATAAACTTCTTAATCTCGTTCTCTTTTTTATATGTTGTTATATCCTCTTTTGGAGATTTGAATGAATTTAAAATTTCAATCAAAGCTTTCCTTAAATTAGACCATTCTTCTAAGACATTAGGGTTTTGGATAAGATATTCTCTTAAAAACTTTAAAGACCAATCATCTCCTTTGTTCAAAAAGGAAACTGTCAAATTATCACTAATTAAATTTGATTGGTGCAATCCCTCTATAAGATTTGTATCAAATATTTGATATCTCATCATATTTTTAATTACCAAATCTTCCCAATTTGCAATTTTCTCTTTTATAACTAATATAGCTTTAAGAATTTCTACAATAAAGTGTGGATTATCACTTTCATTTAACTTTCTTAAAAGTATTGAATGAAATTTCTCATTATTTTTATATTTGGCAGCTATTACATCTAAAAAAGCATAGGGGATTTTTAAAGTGTTCACGAAATTTAGGGTTTCGTCTTGGAGTTCCAAATCTAATAACGCTCCAACTTTATAGATAAGTACCTCGAGTTGCTTTTTACTAGTTAAGCTCTCTTGATCGATTCCATTATTGGATGTGAAGTTTTTTAAATATCTTTTAAATAATTCAGTTATTTCCTTTTTATGTTGTAATTCGATATTCTCATTTAGATTTTCAAAGCTCTTAATAACATGAATTATTTTGTTAAAGTCATCTTTTCTAATTTTATCAGAAAAGTGTAAAACTAAGTCCTCTATTAAGGGATCTGAAGATTTAGATAATATATATTCCAACAATTCAACTACTACATTATCCGGATTATCATCAAATGACTTGCAGTATTCAAAAACAGGTGTAAATATGAAAGATTTATACAATTCTGCTAACCTTCTTATATGATGTTCCCTTAATGGCACTCTTGTTTCTATAGATCCTCCATAATATGTGATTTCATTGTTGTCATTGAGTAAATCCAAAATTAAGGGATATAATTTGAGTTCAATGTCATTATCAATTTCAGCACGTTCTTTTAGTATATGATATATTCCCAAGAAGCTCCATGCTTTCAAAATTGTATTATTCATTTTATAAAGGTCAAAAAAAAATTCCAAATCTTTCCTATTAACTAAAGGTTTAAAAATGTTTTTAAACGTAGAAGATAAGTCCTGCTTTGGAGTTATTTCCATCGGAGTATAACCTTTACTCAGTTTACTTATAATTTTTTCTTTATTGGATTTAGACATTGTGAATTAATGAGAATGACACAATAAAAGCATTTTATTACTTTAAAACTCTTGAATATTTAAAAGGTATTAGGTTATATTTTGGTAATGGAGATC
>CAYUTF010000200.1:0-3417 GCA_964447495.1 uncultured archaeon | reverse complement strand
ATATATTTCAGAAATATAAGGAAAATTATATATATTATAATTTTAATTAATATTGCAAAATTAGAATGGATCAAGTTAAGGGAAATTATGATTTTTTATGTCTGAATTCCGCGAAGATTTATTTGTTTCAAGTTTTGATAAAAAACGAGTAATTAAAACTATTCTTGTTGTTGGTTTGTTAATTTCGTTGTTCGCTTTTTCAAGTGTATTATTTAGTTTACTATGGGGAAGCCAAAGATTAACGCCAAGTGATCAATTATCGCAAGCGGAATGGGAAGATGCTGAATTGATAGACATTCCCTTAACAATAAATTTTTCTGACTTGTTAGATTTATTTGATAATTTAACATTAACTCCAGATCAAATTGAATCTGCCTTAGATGCCATTGAAGATATGTTCGATGGGAATATCGATGATATGGATTTAGGTGATTTTGCAGCAGCTGCTTTGGGTCTTGCTGCTTCTAATATTGAAGTTTTCAGAATTTATCATGATGAGAATTATGATATTGATATTGTTAAATTTTACGATACTCTATGGAAATACGAGTGTTTTGATGAATATAACGGAAGTGGTTGGCAATCCACAGCCGGGAAACAAAATTATAATTATTATTCATATGCTGATTATTATGCGAATCCTCCACTTGAGGAGATTCTAAAAGTTCAAATGCCACTTAGCCCTTCTGCTGGAAAAAATTCAATGGTAATTCCAAATCTTTTTCCTACTCCTTATATTATGGAGAATAGTTTAACTGCTGCGAATAATTATAGTGTAAATACTTTAGATTTAGGTCAAACAGATTTATATAAAGATGATTTTAATTGTACAACACTTGACCCTTATTTCATCAATGCCGACCCAGTTAACATGACTTATAAAATGTTTGGATTAAATTTACCCACAGATCACCAAATCAATATGAGTGCTGTTGAAGCAAGTTATACTCGGGCAGAATTAAGAAACAAATATTTAAAGTTACCTCCATCGATAAATGTATACAGAATTAACAATCCAAACTTTAACACTCATTTTAAAATTCTTAATCAAACAATTTTTAATTATGATAATGCTTTTCAAGTTGCAAGTAAAATTAAAAATTATTTACAATCACGCTTTACATTAAACTATAATCCTGCTCCAACCGGAAGAGATGCTGTGGATTGGTTCTGCGAAACGGGCTCAGGTATGCCATCCGATTTTGCATCAGCGTTTTGTGCATTCACAAGATCTTTTGGAGTGGTTAGTAGATTTGTGAATGGGTTTAATTCATTTAATATTACTAAAGAGTTTGATTCTATTAAGGGTCAGCATTATTTTTCAATTAAATATAGAAATTTATATAATTGGGCAGAGGTATATATTCCTTTTGATAATTATGGAAATGGAAGATGGATACAGATGGATGCTTTTCCCCTTCCAAGTAATTATACGCTCTCTCTTTATTCTAATTTTACTTCGGGAGATAGAGGAGCGATTGCTGAACTAACAGCACATCTTGAACTTAACAACAACCCTGTTTCGGGTAGAATTATATATTTTTATGATGAATATTATAATGAATATATTGGTCAAGCTTCTACTGATTTAAATGGTAATGCCTCAATCTTTATTAATATTGATAATTCTCAGATTGTTGGACCACATGCTATAGCTGCTTATTATGGTGGTGCCTCAGATTTCATTTCCTATATGGTACATGGAGATATTGAAGTTACTCTAACCAGTATAAATCCGGCTAATGTAACTCTTCCTATCTATACTAACACATTTGTACAGGGTTATGTATCAGATCCTATCAATAATGAACGGGTAAGATATGTAACTGTGGAATTTTTACTTTTAGAAAAAGGCACTAATATCCGACCTAGTTTAACTCCTTTTGTGGAGTATCCTTTTGTAGATACTGATGATTTGGGTCAATTTAATATTAATCTAAATGTAGATTCTTCAGTTCCTAATGGAAAATATGATTTTCGTGTTGATGTTAACAATACCTGGAGTGGGATATTTTATCCGCTCGGAAATATGTATAATTCAAGTAATTTATTAGATTTCAATGTAAGTCGGGGGATTATCAAGAAATTATTATTTTACATTAATGGAGTTCCATCAAATATACCTGAATATCCTGAAGTGAATAGATTATCATCTCTTCAATTAACGGCATTAGTTTTAAACGAGACTAATGCTCCAATTGCAAACCAAAATATTGAATTTCATGATTTTACTCAAGGGATAATAATAGGTTCCAACATAACAAATTCTAATGGAATTGCTACCTGGGATTACGCATTAGGAATTAATAATATTGCTGGACCTAATTTACTTTTCATAAAATTAAATTCACTCGAAAATTATTCTTATTTTGTCTTAAATGAAGAGCCTGAGATAAATATCTACTTTGGACCCGTTCCGCGTGAAATCAATCGTACTACTGCTGGTGCAACTAACACAATGTTTCGTATTGCTGGTAATATAACAGATCGAACAAATGGTAATCCTTTAAGATTTTCAATGTTAACTTTGAAATTATTTAAGGGAGTTTTAGATTATTGGTACGATATTTTGCCTTCAGATACAATCTGGACGGACTTTAACGGAAATTTTGATTATTACTTTGAAGTTGATTCTGACATTCCTACAGGAAATTATACTTTACGTATGGATTTTAATGGAACAATAGATTTCGGTTGGATTGCGCAATATCCATATTTTTTTAATTTACCTAATTTTAATACATCAACATCTTTTAATAACCAATTAAAAGTTGCCACTCCTTCAACTTTAATGTTTAATTTTTGGATTAATAGTACAACATCAACTCAATATCAGCAACCAATTATTTCAAGAAATGGAGCACTCAATTTATCTGTGTTTCTCCAGTGGGGGCCAGATCCCATTGGGGATGGAGAAACCGTTTATTTCTACGATGTCACACAAGGAATTAATATTGCTACTGCTCAAACTGTTGATGGGTTTGCACAATTGATATATCAAACAAATGATACAACAACTGCAGGTCCTCACCTTATCTATGCTAAATGGGGTTCTTATTATAATTATTCATACTTTATATTGGATGCGCCAATTATTATTGACTTAATAAGTGGTCCCCAACCTAACTCAATTTATAGAACGGATACAACACCATATATATTCAACTTATATGGTTATGTGAGGGATTTAGATAACTGGAATCCTATAAAATATGCCCGAATCAATGTTTATCTTTATCAAGGATCCAATCCTGTAAATTATCTTGTTCCTGAAAGTGGAAACCTCCAATTAGACGAAACAGGTGAGTTTTATTTATCATATTCAGTAGAAGATTATACTCCTGAAAATAATTATACAATTCGAATCGAATTCAATGCAGAATTTAATTATCAATTTCCATTTAATCAATTTAATGA
>CAYUTF010000199.1:0-3428 GCA_964447495.1 uncultured archaeon | reverse complement strand
AAACTTCTGTTTCACGAATAAAATAAGAAAAAAAAAGGATTTTAAAATTTAATTAGTTTATGGTTACCGAGATGGATGCGAATAAAGTTGTAAACATGATTAGAAGTAATATCATCCCAGATATTATCAAATAGATCCGTCGGGTACGCTCATCAATGTTTTCTGCAACAGCATAGCTTAGAAAACCAATTAAGATAAACACTAATGCAATGTTAATCCCTACTCGAGCGATATTCATAAAGATAACATCTTGAAATGCCATCCAATATCCAATGCGGTCAATTTCTTCTTGGTTTCGAATATAATCATTATACCCATATAGACCATTCCAATAATTCATATCGTTATCTTGATTGGCTATTGATTGCCAACTTCCAGCGTTATCAGCGATTGATCTGCTAATCATCATAATTAAACCGAATAATATCGCCGCGATTAATCCATAAATAATAAACTTCATTGCTTTCCGTTTATCCATCAAAGGAATACTATCCACGAGTCGACTTCCCTTTCGTTTTTCTGCCATTAATCTAATCCCCTCCTTAATTTATTGAGATAACCATAGGAATACCATAATACGTAGCAGACAAGTATAATGATGCCAACAGCAATGAATAAATTCTGCAAGAAATCCCCTGGTCCATCTACTTTTACGGTGATATTGAAGAATACTTCTGTAGGAGTTCCACCATTAGTCCCATATACTATTATAACATAGGCTCCTGGTCTGTATACTAAATAGTCCCCACTTGTGCTCCCTGCAAATTCTATATACCAATATCCATCATCAGTTATCGTTCTTGAAGTCTGTGATGCTGCGGATGATGAGGGTGTTTGTCCCCAAGTAAACTCTGAATAGATAAAATTCAAACCTGATAAACCATTTGGATTACTATTAGCTGCATAAGCTGCATCATATGTACCTTTACCTAAAATTTTTATAGTAGCTTGAATATCTTCGTAATAAACTGAAAACTCAATAGTTAACTTCTGATTTTTACCTAAACTCACAGGAAGAAAATATGCATTTTGAACATCAGTATCACTACTTTCTTGTATTATCTTAGGTGTAGCGCTATCAAGAGTAAGCTTATCTACGAGAAAGCCTAAAACTGGTCCAGCAACCAAAAGGATTATTCCTATAATGATAATTATTTTAGCAAGTTTTTTCTTTTCCATTAAGAATCACTTTTAAAATTATTTTGTCGTAAATTTTTTGTAGATTTCTATGATAATTCTTTATAGTTTAGTATAAAAAGTTTTTATAATAACCCTATAATTAACAACATAAACTCACAAAAAAAAGAAAAAAATTTAAACTAATTTTCAAATCAATAATTAATTGAGAAATTAATAGGGTTAATTTTTATGGAAGAATATAAGTGTGAAATTTTAATAATCGGAGCTGGCCCTGCAGGATTAAGTGCGGGAATATATTGCGGTAGAGCAAATAGAGATACGATAATTTTAGATGGAAAAGAGCCTTCTTCCTTAGCAAAAACAAAAGAGATACAAAATTGGCTGGGGGAACAAGAAATTTCAGGTTCAGAGCTCTTAAAAAAGTTTAAAGCCCATGCTGAAAGCTATGAGAAGGTGCGAATAATTCATGGAGATGTTATATCTTTAATGATTGGTATGGGGATGAATATGATATCGACGAGAACTGCAAATATCACTTCAGATATAGTAATTATAGCTACGGGCACAGGAAAAAGAAAAGAAGTAATCAAGGGAGAAAGTAATTTAATTGGATTTGGTGTTTCTTATTGTGCTTTATGTGACGGTCCATTATATCGAGACAAACATGTTTATCTATATGGAAATGACGGGGAGGTTTTAGAAGATGCATTAGCTCTACAACAAATGGGATGTATTACTCATGTTATAACAAATTTATCGATTAGTGAATTACCTGAGATTGTAAACCTTGTTAAAGACAAAGGAATTGAAGTTATAGAAAAAATGCTAATTAATGAAGTAATTTCAGATTCAGAGGGTATAATTGAAAGAATTGTGTGTAAACCAATGAATGGCGAGGATACTATCGAATATGAGTTAAGTTGCTTGTTTATTTTATCACATATCCCTTCAAATTCAATTTTCAAGAAAGCTGGAGTAGAACTAGATGAAATTGGTAATATAAAGGTTGACACCCATCAACAAACGAATGTTAAAGGAGTATATGCTGCTGGAGACGTAACAGGAGGGCTCTTCCAAGTAGTTTTTGCTAGTGCTGAAGGTTCACGAGCAGGTATAAATGCTTGTAAGCATCTTCGACAACAGAAGAAAGATAAGTCCTGAATTTATTGTTATTCATTAGAATAGTAAATTAATTATTTTGATTTACCTGAGATATCACTTGGATATTACTCTATATTTTGTAATATCATGATGTTACTCCCCTTATTATGACAGGTTATAAATTTTCTGATTTTATTGATGATTTCTTAATCTCAAAAGAAGTGGAAGAGGGTTGTGCAAGCTCAACCATTAAAGCCTATCGTTATGATTTACATAAAGTCATGGAACTTGTAGGAGATATAGAAATTGAATCTCCAGTTATTCGACAACGAATTCGGCTATTTCTAAAAAAGCTAAAGGATAAGAATTATACGAAGAAGGGGATCAGCCGTAAAATTGCTTCATTACGATCATATTTTAAATTTTTAACCTTAAATGAATTCATTACTAAAAATCCGATGAGCACGATCAAATCTCCTAAAATTAAATTAGAGGAGAGTCTTCCTAAATTTCTCAAAATATCGGATGTTGAAAAGATCTTCCAGAAATTAAAAGATAGAAAGTTATTTAACTCGCGGAAAAGTCAACGATATTATCTCATTATAAGATTGCTATATTCTACAATGGCTCGAGTAAGTGAGTTATGCAATATTAAAATTAGAGATGTTGATTTTGAAAAAGGGTATATACAATTACGTGGAAAAGGGAATAAAGAACGAATCGTACCAGTAGATAAAACTACATTAGAAATCTTTAAAGAAGCACTTCGAAATCGAATAAATTATAACCCTGAAGAATACCTCATAGTAAATACAAGATATGAGCAATTAAATCCTCGTGTTGTCCAAGCAGATATAAAAACTATTAAAGAACGTTGCGGCTTCCCAGAATCAAAAATCATCACACCCCACGTGTTCAGACATACTGGAGCTACTCATCTCAGGAGATCTGGAATGGACATCAGTGAATTGCAGGATATCTTGGGTCATAGCTCCCCTAATACAACTCGAATTTATGCTAAGAATGATATCACCAAATTAAAGCAATCTTATACGATGATGCATCCGTTAAATAATTCTAATAACTTCTAGCCTTAAGTTCTTTTTTATCTGAAATTATTTCCTAATTAAGTCTATAAACCAAAACGACAACTTTTTTTATTGTGAAAGTATAAGAAAATTTATACT
>CAYUTF010000198.1:0-3433 GCA_964447495.1 uncultured archaeon | reverse complement strand
TTCAATCATTTCGCTTGGGATAACATAAACTTTCTTCCTTTTATAGATAACATTGTTATGTTCATCTTTCAATTGAATCTGTACCCTTCTATCAGGATAATTGACACGGAAAGCAAAAATTATATCTTGTGATAAATCCTTTTTATTAATAAAATCAGGCTTCACATAATTCACGTTCTCTCCTGCCGTACATTTAATTTTATTTTTTGAGAGCTCCTCTTTCCCATATCGTTTTTCAATATAATCAACAGCATTAATTCCAGCCCTTTTGGCTTCAGCACTTACTAAATCAACTAAATCGTGTACTTGTAAAACGTTCCCACATGCAAATATTCCTCCTATTGTAGTTTCCAAATTATTATCGATAATTGGTCCACCATTTTTTGAAATCTCCGCCCCAGCATTTAATGTTAACTCATTCTCCGGAATTAAGCCAACAGATAAGAGTAATGTATCACATTCGATGAATTTCTCTGAACCGATGATTCTATCAAAATTCCTGTCAACTTTAGAAATAGTTACACCTTGTACCCTATCCTTACCATGAATTTTCGTGACCGTATAACCCGTAATTAAGGGGATATCATAATCTTCAAGGCATTGTACTTGATTTCTTAATAATCCACTCACATAAGGAAGGATTTCAACAACTGCTTTCACTTCACATCCTTCCCAGGTCAGTCTTCGGGCCATTATCATCCCTATATCTCCACTACCAAGAATTACATAAATATTTCCGGGGAGATACCCTTCAACGTTCACAAACCTCTGTGCTTGCCCCGCAGTATAGATTCCTGCAGGTCTAAATCCAGGTATGTTAATTGCTCCTCTTGTTCTCTCTCTACATCCCATAGCTAAGATTATAGCTTTTGCTTGAATTTCAATTAAACCCTCTTTATTATTCACCGCGTATACTTTTTTATCTTTTGTAATCTCTATGACCATAGTATCTAGGAGATAGGGGATTTTTGAATCTTTAACCTCATTAATAAATCGCTGAGCGTATTCAGGTCCAGTTAATTCTTCTTTGAATTCTTTAAGACCAAATCCATTATGAATACATTGTAAGGTTATACCACCTAATTCCTTGTCTCTTTCAATAATTAATGCACTTAAATCTGCTTTTTTGACTTCTATTGCTGCTGCTAATCCCGCTGCTCCGGCACCTACTACTACAACATCTGCACTATATGTTTTCACTCTTCCACACCTCTCTCACTTTTATCAATAAGTAAATCTTTTGTTTTCCCAACTAGGAAATTGGTATATTCCCCTCTTTTGGTCACTTCTTCAAAGGGTAAATATAATTCACGTGATAAAATTTCAATAACTCTAGGACGACAGAAACCACCTTGACAGCGTCCCATACCAGGTCTACATCGGAATTTAACGCCATCAACTGTTGTTGCACCCACTGGAGCGTGAATAGCATCTAAGATTTCCTTTTCAGGGATGGTTTCACATCGGCATATGATTTTACCCCAAGAAGGATCTTGTTTTATCTTTTCATCTAATTCTTCTTTCGAGAAATCTTTAAATCTCTCAGGTTTAGGACGAATAGGGTTGTAGTTCTCTTTAATCTTGAGTTGTAATCCTAGTAATTCAAGAAATTCTTCTATTTTTTCAGCAATTGCGAAACAAGAGGTTAAACCAGGAGATAAAATACCTGCAACGTTAATAAAGCCATAAACATCAGTATTATCGATAATAAAATCATATGTGCTAGGTACTGCTCTTAAACCGGCAAAGTTTCTAATAGAGGCCCGAGTTGGTAAATTAGGTACCAGCAATCGACCCCCATCCAAGATTTCTTTTAATCCTGCCTCTGTCGTCGAGATATCTTTTTTATCAGTAATATTCTGAGCATTTGGCCCAACAAAAGTATTACCATGAATTGTTGGACAAACCAATATTCCTTTTGATACTTTTGTTGGAATAGGAAATAATATTTTATTCAAATGCAACGCATTACGATCAAATAAGATATATTCTCCTTTTCGTGGCATTATATCAAAATAATCCAAACCCACCATTTTTGAGATTTTCGCAGCGTATAATCCAGCAGCATTGATAATGTTATTTGCTTTAAATTCTTTAGAATTTGTCTTTATTCTAAACGTATAATTTTGTCTAGCAATCCTCTTAACTTTCTCATTCCGAAAAAATGATACTCCATTTGTGGCAGCATTTTCAGCTAAAGCAAATGCTAATTCATAGGGGCTTGCGATACCCGCAGTGGGCGCGTGTAGTACACCTATCACATCATCTGTAATGTTGGGTTCCATATATTTAATTTTTTCCTTGTCCAATATCAATTCTAATCCAGGAACGCCATCTTCTATACCTCGTTTCCGTTCTTCTTCAAGATATTTTATCTGTTTATCTTCTACAGCTACAACAAATGAACCAATTCGAATAAACGGGAAATTGAGTTCTTCACATGCTTGAGTATACAACTTATTACCGCGTATGCATAGATTCCGTCTTATATATTCTCTTGATGCGGCATAACCCGCATGAATGACACCAGAATTAGCCTTAGTCGTAACTGAAGCAATATCTGCTTCTTTCTCCACAAGAGCGATATTTAAGTCATATTTTGATAATGTTCTTGCGATACAACAGCCAATTACACCACCACCAATAATTAGAACATCAAAAATCATTATTTATTCCCCAAATAAAACTAAAATAATCTTATCTAATATGCATTAAATAGTAAGATTTCTTTAAAATTTAATGAACTACTAAACAGTTTAAATTAAGGAAATAAGATAATGTATTTTATGAAAATCTCTATTCATAAAAAAGAATAAAATAACCATAAAAAGTTAAAGAGAACGGCTAATATTATCAATGTAATGGTTATTGGATTTAAAATGATGCTACGTAAAGATTTTGTATATCTTAATTCTAAATTTCCCTTTAACATATTATTAATATGTGCATATTTATTGATTAGGGATTTTTTCATGTGATATGAGCCTAAAAAGCGAGGGGTTGACAGATTTCTAAAAAATTGATTAGGGTCAATAGTAGAAAAATAGTTTAATTTATTGTTATTGATAATATCTTCATAATTTTCTAATAATTTCACATTGCCTTGTTGTTTATCTAAATTGGTATCTTTATCTTCCACAGGGTCTACTTTTTTCATTTTAATTTTTACTCAAGGATTCAATTTATTTAAATCTCAATAGAATAATATCTACGCATTTTTAAATTCTTTATGGTTATATATGATAAAAGGAAAGATTTGATAGATACTTTGATCTATTTATTACCAGAAAGCTTCTTTAAATTTTTGTGATGGATTTAAGGATTGTTCAATGTGAGTTCCAAAATCTGAAAAAATACTGATATCATTATCCCAATTAATCAATATATCTTGGGAGTAGAGTTCGAAAAATTTGTCAGAAATGATTTTTAATTC
>CAYUTF010000197.1:0-3491 GCA_964447495.1 uncultured archaeon | reverse complement strand
GTGTCATCGCGACATGTAGCGCTTCATACAAGCTGTACTCCATGATGTCCTCGATCTGATCTGGCTCGATTTCGTTTGCCTCACCCATCACAATCGGATCTGGTTTAATTTCGCTTATTTCATTTTTTGCCATTTCATTTTTTTGCTTTGCCTTTTTCGTCATTTTTTAAATCCTTTCGTCATAAAATAGTATGCCGCCATCAGAATCATTATTCCCAGTGCAAAACCGACTTTTGGATCACTGATTACACCTATTTTTTTGAGCGGACCTTCGAGCCATTTTCCTAATTTATCCAGATCCCATTGATGCGGCGCCGCAAAGATCTTTTTGGGGTGAGGTAGAGCGTTCCAACCGGGATATGCTTCTTGTACTGCATTCCACGTGGCATCTGATAGCTTGTCGAGCTTTTTTATCGTCGCCCCTGGCCCGGCCGTGTAGAACAGATCTGCGATATGGCCGAGTTCATCAATCGGCACCTCCCCCAATCTGGATTTCAGGTATTTATATGCTCGCTTCCAGTAATGGGCCAACACAGCAATCCCAACCTCAATCTGCTTCTTGGCATCCGATTCAAGGGGGGATCTCATTGCCGACAATGGATAATTCTTACCGTGGCGTTGATTGTAGTCCGTCAGTGTTCCGGGCATTACTTGCATCAATCCAGACGCGCCTGATTTGGGGTTAACGATACCTGCCTTGCCGTTGCTTTCGACATTTATGACGGCCAATATTAGGCTGGATGGCAAAGGCACCCCTTGAGCTTTCAATTGCTCTGAAACTAGGGGTGCCCATTTCAGCACTGATTTTGCTACCATGATGTTCTGACTGTCAGCTGCGCTTCGGCATTTGTCTCGATCTGCACGGATCCCGCGAGCTTGCACGCCAACGACACGGGATCCCCCTGGTTCGCTGCCACAACCGCAACTACCCTGAGATAATACCCTCCTGGAATAACGAGATGGACATTGGTTGTAGAGCACGAGGATGCCGGGAACCATATGTCATCTGTCCTGGATAGATCGTCATACGCAAATCCGGGTAATAGGTCAGGAGTCGCTCCCGCCCCAGACACGTTTATCCACGGATCGGCCAGTCGTACATAAGGCGATAGGCGCAAATACCAAGATAGGTCTATCCCAAGAGCAAAAGGGTTACCCCAATTACTTGAAGTGCTATAGAGAGACTGACCTTGAGATACAAATTGCTCTAGGGATTTGATTATGCCAATCGAACCATAGGCTACAGGATAGCGAGACAGTTCTATCATCCAGTCCAATCCAGGTATCGGCTGTACAGATGGCGTCGTTGGAGGAAACCGAGACTGAACATATCGTCTCGTTGCCGGCAGTTGCCAACTCGATTGTTTCTGCAACCAAGGGGAGACTACCGGCAAGGATTCTATCTGAGCATCCATTGATCGCATCAGAGCCGATAGAATGCCGCCTTTGCAGAAAGACCAACGTTGCAACGCAATCGGTCTCGTATCGCAGATCTGTTCGCTCCGAGCTCGCCTTAGTAAAGCATTCGCTTCGGTGTACCACGACATGGTGTGTGTGACCTTTCTGTGGGATTATCGCAATTCACCCCAGTCCGCGACACCACCCACTGTAATCTTCAATCGATAGGTGTCGGATTCGGGGGTGAGGTTACGCTGATAGATATTGGTGACCCGAAATGTGAGCGTTTTTGTGCCTGGATATGGCACTGGTAACGGCAGATAGATCATGAAACCGAATGCCCCCTGACCAAACGATGCCGATGCCGCAATGGGGGCAGATTGGTAATTTGACTGCTCATCTTTCATCGCGATATCGTATTGACCATCTTGATGCAGACCTGAAGCCAGCGGATCTCCCGTGTTGCCCATTATTTGGTGTCCTAAGAACTGCCAAATAAATGGCTGATTATTAAGCGTGACCGATGCCTCTTCGCTGCCCCCGGGGATACATGGGATGTCGAGCTCGACGGGGTAAAACATCGGTCGCCATGGGCCGGGATCCGCGTCGAAACGATTCAGGAGCGTATTCCGGGCTATTCTTTGTACACCGTCTGACATTTAGACCTCCTGAATCGCGCCAGGAGCATGATACTGGCCGCGCTGTTGGACTTCCCGATATCCGTACAACGACACCTGTATCCCGTACCTTACCGGAACCTTGAAGAAGTCCGTGCTCCCCGGAGTCTCCGCCACGTATTCACCGTCCCCAATCCAGTACTCTGGACCAGACATTCCCTCCATTATGGATCGCAGATAGGGGGTCAGAATGACATTTGCCTCGATTGTCGAATTCCGCGGAATTCTTACGGGCATTGAAAACGGGAAACGATTGTCGATGGATGGTTCCCCCATCGTTCCGAGAGTGAGCTTGAACGGTAGGCTATTTATGGCCGTGTCCGTCGGATCGTACTGGAACGGCTGCGTTCCGCTTCCCAGCCTTGGGCCATATCCGGGCGGGGTTGCCATGCAGGCATTTTCGACGATCACGTCTTGTTGAACGCGGAAATCGATGCCGCAATGTTTCGGAACATCGAACAGCCAAAAACCCGGATTGTTCTCATTTATGAGAGTGGCGCCATAGGTGCCTGAGGCAAGTTTGAGCGCATCTGGCATCACCGCCGCGAAGAACCGGACACCGAAACTAATGGCGTTGAACACGAAATCCACATTGTCAGCAGAGTCCATATTGCAATAGGCCAAGTGACTGTTTCCGATTGTTCGGTTTTTGAAAAAGACGTGTTTGTCATTCTGAGCAAAGTCGCGGAACGTGTAGAACCATCCCGGGATGGTTTTTTCCTTACCATAGAGTTCTTTGCAGATAATTACGGTATCGTACAGCGCGCACGATTCTGCAACATTGAGATAGTTTTCCATTGAGTTTTTACTCCTTGGATAGGCTTAGCCTATCACCTTCTTCCTGCATACTGTCGATGAGATTCAATTATGCGTGATATTCTCCCCTCTGTTGTACCTCGCGCATGCCGGTCAACAGTACCTGGATCAAGAACATCGACGGTCGTGGTGTGATCGGGTTTTCCGGCGTCTCATCCGAATCGTAATCGCGGAGTACAAAAAATCCGGGCCCCCAAATGGTGCGCAAAACAGTTCTCGCCCATTCCGTCAGTCTGAGCTCCACTCGCGTGGTAGCTCTGCGAGGTATGCCTATCCCCGCGGGGAATTCCCATCGCAGTACGAGTTTTGAACGACTTTGACCCCCGGCATGAATGGAGGTGTTCCAGCCACCGATAGCAATCGCTGGATCGCTCATATCTCCCTGGCCGATGCATGAGCCAACGGGCCCATATCCCGGACCGACAATAGCGGCATTCGTCTTGAGCCGTTCATCTTGGTTGACCTGCCAGATCACGCCACAATGTTGTGGTAGCTCGTGATCCCAGAAACTGGAATAAACGTCAGATCTGCCTATCGACGTTGTGTCACTCGGTATTGTGCTCCGAGATATGAGACTGGTACAGGCAGGACCAAAAAATC
>CAYUTF010000196.1:0-3525 GCA_964447495.1 uncultured archaeon | reverse complement strand
TATCCCGAATTTTGTAAAGAAATGTCCCAATTGCGGAAAACCCATTTTAGACTAAGGTTTAAACCATTCAAAAAAATAATAACTAATGGTTAATGGATTAGCTATTACAAACTTTTTCCTTACGGACGTTGCTAATCTTCCTGCTCTTACCATATCTATAGCCGATATTTTAGCATCATGCGGTAATACATGAACTATAAAAGGAGAATGCTCTAATCCTGGCCCTTTCTTATAAACTACGAAATCCGCCCCAAATTTTAATCCCGGTCGCGGAATATATCCTTTTTCTCTTAAATCTTTATATATTATAAATTTTTCTTCAAATTTGTGATGTTTTTTTTTAGCAATCTCATAGAATTCTTCAGGAGAGAGAAATTTCTTCTGTTCAGGGTCTTCAATGGTAATTTTTTCGTTAATTAATAAATAATAAGCTTCTATTAAGCTTAATTCTGAAGGTTTAGAAAAATATTCCAATCTAGGTTTATTAATTCCTAAGGGGGAACCAAAAAAATTTTGTTTTACATAAAGATAAGATGCATATAACGGATTAAATACAATGACTCTAGAATTAATAAATTTAGTAGGGATTTTTTCGGGAATATCTTTCTCTGCAATATCATCTAAAGAAATTACAGAATCCTTTTCTTCACTCATCAAGACAGAATTATGAAGTATAACTTAATAAGTCTTTTAAATTTCTTTAGAATAGGTAAAATTATATAAAATTAAATATGTAATATTTTAACTAGTAATTATATTAATATCACCGAGGTGAAAAATTTGGTATATAGAAAAGCTGCAGTCGCAGGTACATTTTACCCCCGATTTAAATCTGACTTGATAAATTTAATTAAAGAGTCATTTTTAGATACAAAGTTTGGTCCAGGTGAAGAAGTAAAATCACTAAATTTAGAATCACGATCAATCATCGGTGGAGTAAGCCCTCATGCAGGTTATGTATATTCAGGGAGTTGCGCAGCGTTTACATACTTAAATCTATTTAAAGAGAAAACTCCTGATACAATTATAATTTTAGGAACCGATCATATAGGATATGGAAAAATAGCATTATTAAAAGAAGGTAAATGGGAAACGCCTCTTGGTGATTTAAATATTGATTCTGAACTGGCTTCTGAAATATTTAATCAGAGTAAAGTTATCAAAGCTGATGATTCGGCGTTTATTGGGTTCCCTTTTGGAAGAGAGCATAATATTGAGGTTCAATTACCTTTTATTAAATATTGTGCTCATGAAAAAGATATTAATATAGTTCCAGTAAAGATCTCTACAAAAGACTATAATAAGTTAGAAGTTTTATCTACAGATATAGCTAGCGCTATTAATAAATCATCAAAAGATATTGTGATTGTAGCCTCATCTGATATGACCCATAAACAACCTCAAGATAGCTATAATCCTAAATCTGATTTGAATTTGATGAGAGAACTTGATAATAATGTAATAAATGCTTTTGTTGAATTAAATCCAAAAAAAGTTTTAGAAGAAGCCTCTAAAACCTCAGTTTGTGGACCCCAGACAATAGCCACTTTGATATTAATTTGTAAAAAATTACAATGCAAAAAAGGGTTAAAATTGAAATATTATAATAGTTATGAGAAGACTGGAGGATCCGGACCTTGTGAGTATTCTGTTGGATACTTTTCAGGAGTAATTACTAAATAATTAAATTGATTGGAAATTTAAAGTTTGAAAAAGAAGGTCGTATGAATTATGCCAGAAGAGAATGGAAAAGTAGAAGACTTTATTAGTTTATGGAAGAAAAAGATGGAAACAGAAAATAATAAACCATCGGTTATTGGTGAAACTTTATCGAAGATTGAAATCCTTCAAAAAGAAAATCAAGAGTTAAGAAATAAAATAGCAGAAAATATACAGTTAATAAGTAGAACTGAACAATTGATATCAAGTGCAGCGCAAGAAAAAGAACGGCTAAAAGTAGAAAAAGAAGAAGCATTAAAAGGCGTCGCTATACGATTAAGTCAGATTGAAGCAGAGAATACTGAATTAAGTAATAAAGTGAAAAGTATGGTAAAATTGCTAATGGAAAAGGACGAACAGATCAAAACTTTAGAAACAACAATATCTAAACTCGAAAGAAGTAGCATATCAAAAAATGAAAATGAAAAAGATGTCAATCTCGCCATAATCGAAGAATTAAAGTCAGAATTAACTAAATATAAAAAACACATAAATGATTTAGAAAAAGAAATTCTTGAAAAAAAGAATGAAAATGAGGACTTACAAAAACAATTAGTTGAAAAATTGAAATCTTTACCAATAGACTATGTTGTTCCCCTAAATCCTTCTGAATCGACTGTAATTAAACCTTTACCCCCAGAGAATACCTCCCAACCTTTAGAAATTCTTTGTCAGGATCTTCAAACTGATTTAAATAAATATAAAAAAATTATTGATAAATTAAAGCAAGAAAAATCAGAACTAAGATCAGCTTTAGAAAAAAAAGGCATTCCATTACAAAGACAAGATATAAATATACTTCAACAAGAGAATGAAGCGTTAAAAGGTGAATTAGAGATTTTACAATCTCAACTTCAAGCTGATCAAAACACCCAACTTAATACTTCACTATCAGCAAATCTAGAAGAAAAAATTAAAGAAATGGATATTAAATTACAAGAAAAAGACAAAATTATAACTGAACTAAAGCTAAACCAAGGAAGTCAAAAGGAGATCCCTCCAGGTCCAATGTCAGGACTTGTCGAAGAGTTACAGAAAAATATAAATAGATTGAAATTCACTATCAAGGAAAAAGACAACCAAATCGCAGAGCTCAGTAAATTACGAGGACTCTAAAATAGAATATTTTTTCATGCTTATTATCCACTACTTCTAATAATTCTGGTAATTTAACACGGTGAAGAAAATTACCTAAAATCTCTCAAATACACAAAATCAATTTTAAATCTATCAGACTATTAAATAAAAATTCAATTCTTTAACCAATTATAATTAAATGAGATAAATTTTTGAGGGATAGTATATTTAAATTAAAAAAGATGCACGATCAAAAGGATGATAAACTTTCAATCATATTTATTGGACATTTAGCTATTGATAAAATAATTCGTTTTAAAAAGAAATTCAAATCATCTTTAGGAGGAAGTGTTTCTTTTGGTTCATTAGCTCTAAATAAATATAACCATAAGTTCAAGTTGGGTATTATTTCTCATATAGGGAGGTTGAATTTTAATCTAAAACTCATAAAACATTTAAAGACAATGAATATTAGTTTAAGAGGTATAAAATGGTCAGATACTCAAAACACAAAGTTTGTTTTGGATTATTTAGATCATAATAGAATATTAACTCTTAAATCAAGAAGCCCTGATCTTAAAATTGATGATATTCCCAAATATTATTTAGAGAACCCACCAGATGCCATTGTATTAGTTCCACTATGTAACGAGATTTCTTATTACTATGTTTCGCGAATTTTAGACCTTTTTCCAGAAGCAATCATCGGAATAGACGCTCAAGGATTTC
>CAYUTF010000195.1:0-3537 GCA_964447495.1 uncultured archaeon | reverse complement strand
AATAAAAAGGTGTTATATATTGGATAATAATTTTATTCGAACTCAACTCTATGAATTTGGGAGTCACATACACACTGTAGCGATTGCTTTTGTTTTGAGTTTTATTGCGCCAATTTCGCCTATTGTTGGGATCATAGCCTTGATATTCATTTTCATAGCATTGTCAGACATAAAGCGGCTAAATATACAGCTAACTAATCTAAATTTAGAAGCATTTCGAACAAAATATCTTAGATCATTTATTTTTAATATATTAGCGATTATGCTCCTTATTGTAGGTGGTGTTACCTTAGCTTTAGATTTTCTAATCCCTGCGCCAGGATTTGATTATTTTCGTTATGGTTTGGCAATAGCGATAATATTGATGGTCATTGGATTTATATTCTTAATCTCGGCTTCTGTAATGAAGATGAGAGCCTGGGAGAATTTAAAACAATTCTTTCAACAGAACAAGGATTTAGTTCCAGATGCTTTAAGACATGAGATTCTTGATGGATGTGATAATCTTAGAACCGGTGCTTTATTGTATGCCCTTGGATTTTTAGGTATTACGATTATCATAGGATTTATTTTTAAGATTGTAGGTTATTTTAAATTAGCTAAATTAAATACTATAATATATCTATCGCAACCAAAAGAAGTTTCATCTCAATATCGAGTACAATATCAGTCGGAACAAAGCCAATCTGCTCAACTGAATCTTTTAGAGGAGCAAATTCCTGAAAAGTCAGTCGAGACCATTAATTATTGTGCATATTGTGGCGCGAAATTGAATCGAGGAGGCCATTTCTGCCCTCTTTGCGGTTCAAAAATAAATTAGATAACTAAATTTTTTTTATTCCAATTTTTAAATAATATAAAAGATAGAAAAAAACGTATAAGGAATTTAAAGCAAACATTTATACATAAGTTATTCCTTTCTAATCTTCTTTTTTGATGTAATTTTAAAGAGTATTAATGTTGTCAATGCAATAGTTCCGATCATTATTATCCAAGTAGTGTTATAGAATACAGCAGAGAAATACATTAAGGGTTGCTGAAGGTCATTAAACTTATAGGGAGAGTTTGTTTTTACCCATTCAACTCCCAAACACCATAATTGCGAGTATCTTTCTACTGATTCAATTGTCCACACCATTACATCTACACCTGCACTGGTAAGAGCTCGATATTCTTGATTTGTATAATCGTCACCAGTATTGATATAGGAATAATTATACGGGGAAGATTGAAATTCAGTGAGCGAAGGGTGCCCCCTCCATCCTAATAAGACACCTGGTGTAATGGAATTTATCAAAGCTAGAAATACGGTATTGGTGGTTGGGATCATTACTTTTGATAAATTTATTCCTGAATCGGCAGTTAGGTTTAAGATCAATTCATAGAAGTCATCATGATATGGATGGCTCACAGGAGGAGCGTACGGATCAAAATCAATGAAGATATTGTTGTTTCGAGTAAAGTTCAGGACCTCTTCAAATGTAGAAATTTTTAAACCTCTATAGGATTCTGCTTGCGCTTGACTAACGATTCCTTTAGCTATGGTTCCATAGGGATCCTTATCGACAAACCATGATCCTGCATCTAATTGTCTTAACTCAGAAATGGTAAATGTACTGGGATCATCATCTTTACGACTTGGAAAATGTACTGAGACGTTGGTGGTTCTCTTGAGAGTATGATCGTGCATTAGAAAAGGGACGCCGTCAAGGCTAATTTGAATATCGACTTCCCATCCAACCACCTCATCATATTCCAAAGCCACTTCACCTGCTTTAATAGTATTTTCAGGCGCTAAGTAGGAAGCTCCTCTGTGAGCAATTAACTTAGGTTTCACGGGGAGTGCTCCATCAATAACATTTGCAGGATTTATAATTAACGGAAGTATTAAGGAAATAGCATAACAGAAAATTAAAAATATGCTGAAAATCAGAACTTTTTTATTTTTGGTAAAGAATCTATCTGAAAATAACTCTTTTAATTTTGATTTAAATTTAACAAGAGGATATAGTAACAGGAGTAATCCAATATCTAAGCCTATGAAAATAAAGTAGGAGTAGAATTCAAAAAACTGGAATATGGTATATTTATAATCCTCTAAGAGTTCTATGAAAATCATAATTAAGAAGGTGTAAAGAGCAATTAAAACGAGGGGCAAGATTTTATGGAACATATGTGGTCGCTTCTCGCTAGACACTGTAAAGCGCCTAAGATTTACTATTAATAAAACTACACCGTAGACTAAAGGTATGAGAATAATAATAAAAATTAAAAATACCACATTAAAATCAAATCCGACCCAACCTGATACAGTTATATTAATTTCAGCCCAGTATGGTTCGAGAGTTAAGATAAAGAGCATAAATACAAAAAATAAAGCAACATAGAAGACATAAAGAAGAAGCCATATTTTTCCTTTTTTAGTAATAAATGTGTTTATATTCATATTCTTCTGCTTAAAATATTTTAAAATTACATATAGTTTTGTTGATGAAATATATAAAAATTTAGCAAGAGTAGGAGAGATAAAAGTTAGAAGAATATATCTATTATTTTGTTGTTAATCTTAATTTTTTCTCATATTCATCAAAATATGGGAATTTAAGCGATTTTGCTAATCTAAGGTTTTCATCAAGATCATATTTAATTCGTATTGTTATAAAATTTACTTTATAATCATCAGTAATTTCAAGGATTCCATAGGAAGCACGAGTATCTCCATCCATAGGTAGCCCAATGCTACCGGGATTAATTATCCTTTTGTTGTTAACAACTCGATTAGTTGAAGCATGAAACTGTCCACAAAGTATAATATCTTCTTCACCTCCATTTATCATCTCGAAAATTTCATTATCCGGGATTTCAAGAGCCATACTCTCTGAAATATCACGAGGTGATCCATGAACACATAAAACTTTTTTATTATTTAATAAAAGAGATTGAGAAAAAGGTAGGTGTTTTAAAAATTCGATATCAGATTTGGTTAACCTAAGTTTAGCATATTGGAACAACTCATAAAATTTAATATCATTGATATTATGTGGTTCCCATTTTTCATTTATTTCATTAAACCAATCATCAGTATTACCTTTAATCCAAGCAATTGGTTTGAGTTCCCTTAATTTATCAAAAACTTCTTTTGGACATGGCCCATTTATAACTAAATCCCCTAAAAAGAGAATTTTACTATGTTATGAGAAGCTATATCTTTTAATACCTCAGATAAAGCAACAAAATTTGCATGAATATCTGCGAGTATACCAAATTTCATGATATATTTAATGTTACATAATTAGGAAATAATAACTGTCATTTAATTCATTTAGAGAGAAGCTAAGAATTCTGAAACTGCTTCTTCAGAGATTTCTTCATCAACGAGGTGATCATCCAGTTCTTCACCGAGTAAATCAAATTTGAACGAACATTTATCGCTCCCCGTTAATACACATTCTATTTCTTTTCCATCAACATCTATTCCCAGCACATCAAAAACTCCACTAAAAATTCCAAGATATAAAATACATAAGTTTTTAGCCA
>CAYUTF010000194.1:0-3588 GCA_964447495.1 uncultured archaeon | reverse complement strand
ATATTGGAATATACATTGAAGACAAATATTTTTCAAGAACTGATGCTGCGGTTACCTTTAAACGAATTGACTACAGAAACGGAGATGAGAGATATATTTATCATGGGAACGATGGAACAAGCTTCCCGTGGAATGATACTGCCCAATTGAATTTTCTAAATCCAAATGTGAGAGAAGCAGTAATTCAAACGATTTTACATGTATCCCAATTATTTTCTATCATCCGCTTCGATGCTGCAATGACACTTACACGTAAACATTATCAAAGATTATGGTTTCCAGAACCTGGTACAGGTGGGGCTATACCTTCAAGAGCAGAACATGGAATGTCTCGAAATGACTTTTTGAATGCAGTTCCGAATGAATTTTGGCGAGAAGTAGTCGATAGAATAAAAGAAGAAAATCCAGATACTCTGCTACTTGCCGAAGCATTTTGGTTGTTAGAGGGTTTTTTCGTAAGAACTCTTGGGATGCATCGAGTGTATAATTCCGCATTTATGAATATGCTACGGGATGAAGATAACGCAAAATATAGAGCGGTTATACGGAATACTATTGAGTTTGACCCGAAAATATTAAAACGATTCGTTAATTTTATGAATAATCCTGATGAAGAAACTGCTATTAAGCAATTTGGTGATGGAGAAAAGTATTTTGGCATATGCACCCTAATGGCTACAATGCCAGGATTGCCGATGTTTGGGCATGGTCAAATAGAAGGATATCATGAGAAGTATGGTATGGAATATCCAAAACCATATTGGAATGAAGAAGTGAACTCTGGGCTCTTGCAACATCATAAATATACTATCTTCCCTCTCTTGAAAAAGAGATATTTATTTGCTGAAGTAAAAAATTTTTTACTGTATGATTTTTGGGTAGGAAATCATGTTAATGAGGATGTGTTTGCATACTCAAATAGACTCAATAAAGAGCGTGCCTTAGTTATCTATCATAATAAATTTGCAGAAACGAAAGGCTTTATTAAAAATTCTGTCGGTTTTTTAGTAAAAATCGGCGATGAAAGCACAATAATTCAGAAGACCCTTTCAGAAGGTCTCGATTTACCAAAAGAAGGTTATTGCATCTTTAAAGATCAAATTACTGGCTTAGAATATATCAGAAGAAATAATGAATTATTTGAAAAAGGACTTTATATAGAATTACATGCTTATCAAAGATTCGTATATGTTGATTTTCAAGTAGTTTTTGATAATGAATTCTTTCATTATGCTCAACTATATGATTTATTAGCAGGAAAAGGTGTTTACAATATAAAAGATACATTACAAGAGATGATTTTTAAACCTTTAAATCAGCCATTTAAAGATATCATAAATTCTGTAACTATAAAAAATTTATTTTCTAGCAAGAATATTTCAAAAATTATTCATGAAATTAAAAAGAACTTGAATAAATTTTTAGATGAGGCGAAAAAATATTCCGCCACTAAGGGTGAAATAAGCACACTTAGAGAAGAAATATTAGATAAGTTAGTTCTAATATTAAATCTTGAAGAAAATTTAGATAATAGTGATTTATCCTTATCTCTAATTAATGAAATTTCTAACTTACTTCCAAAAACATATTTTGAAAAGGCAATTCTCTTATGTTGGGCTGTTGTTCATAATTTAGGTAAAGTTGTTAGCATAGAAAACTATGAACTGCGAACTAGAAGCCTGATTGATGATTGGCATTTAATAAAATATATTCAAAACCTTCTCATATACTTTCTTCCAAACGATAATGAGGAAATATTAGAGAAAATATCCCTTATTAAAATATTAATTAAACATCAAAACATTTTTAGTACGATTTCTATTACTGAAAATATAAAACCTTCATATATGGTCATTTTGATGAGCGATCCTGAAATCCAACAATTTCTTCTTTTTAATAGATATCAAAATATCTTATGGTTTAATGCTGAAAGGTTTAAAATATTAATGAGGTGGTTATTCTTGATAACATTAATCCAATCTCTAACTATAAAAGACGATTTGAGGATGAAGAAAATTCAAAAAACCCTAATAAATATAAATAAATGCTTTGAGAGCGCAAAAACAGCGGAGTATCAAGTTCAAAAGTTTTTAGATATCGAGAAAAATTCAAACATTCATTAGGTCATAAAATAGTCCCAAGATCAATGGTTTTATCTTGAATTTGAGAGTCATTACTAATTTTACAATTTGGAGCAATAATCGCTTGATTCAAACTTACATTATTTCCAATCTCACAATTATTACAAATTATTGACTCAATTATATGACAGCCTGCTCCAATTTTTACATTGTCCCAAATTATACTTTTTTCAATTACAGAATCTTCTCCGATAATTACTTGATTTCCGATAGATGATAATTCTTTGATTCTAACTCTATTCCTTAATTCAACACATTCTCCAAAACAAGTCGGTTTTTCGATTGTAACATTTTGTCCCGAATTGATAATCCCCATTACATAAACACCATCATATTCCTCTCCATTAGGCGTAATTGGCCATGAATACTTACGTAATAAGTCCCAATTTGCCCAAATGTATGTTTGGGCATTCCCACAATCTAGCCAATAATAATTCTTTACGAAGCCATATAAGTCATAATTATTTTCAAGCATATAAGGAAAAACTTCACTGCCAAAATCCATTAAACCCGTCTCTTGTAAAACACTACTAATTTCTTTATTAAAACAGTAAATCCCTGTATTGATGATGTTTGTATGCAAAAATAGATCAGCTCTTTGTGCCATACTACTTAAATAGAGTTCCATAGGAGCTGGTTTTTCCATAAATAGATAGATCTTTCTGTTCTTATCTAGTAATACCACTCCATATTGACTTGTGTGGCTTTCACTAGTTTTCATCGAAATTGTACTCATGCCACCCTTTTGTGTGTGAAAAGTCATAAATTCTCTCATTGGTAGATTAGTTACAATATCTGCCATGCTCACTACCACTTTTTCTGAGTCAAGATGATCCGCAAGCATTCGATAAGCATCTGCAGTTCCCTTGCTTTCTTGTATAACGCATTCTAACTCAACATCGCCTAATTTATCTGCAGACCAAGTTTTATTTATATATTCTTTTAATTCTTCTCCTTGATAGGCTAATGCAAGAATAATATGCTTGATATCAGCATATATTAGGTGTGCTATAGAATAATCCACCATTGGTTTATTGGTAACTTTTACAAGAGGTTTTGGCAGTAATGAGGTTAACGGCATTAGCCTTGAACCCTTCCCTCCAGCAAGTATTATGGCAGACCATTCTCTCAATGAATTCCTCTCTTTATTACTTGTTCAAAAATAAACTAATTTAAGGTGAAATTTAAAACTTGTTAATTAGTAGTATTTGAGTGGGGCTATATGACCTTTTCTAAAGATTCTCTTATTTCAGATGCTGCAATATGTGGCAATTTTCGTGCAACACGCATATCATCAGCCATTTCTACACCACCTATAACCTCATGTGGTATAATATCACCAAACATATGAAAATCAGCATCATAACCATAGGGACAACAATTGAATATTATATTTCGATTAGCATCTATTCCAATATTATCTAATGCTATAAATATATTTCTTAAT
>CAYUTF010000193.1:0-3603 GCA_964447495.1 uncultured archaeon | reverse complement strand
CTAGATCGCTTATATAATTATCAATTATATTATATCCTTCTGGCCCAAAAAGTGCAGCAACTATAACAGCAGATAATAGACCAACTAAAAAGAGGAATAAACTGACATAAATACAAATTTTTACTATTTTTGGTTGGACAATTTTGTTAAAGAATCCCGTTTTTGTATTCAGTTTAGGACTTCGATCATTCATGTGATCTTATAATCAATAATATACTTAAAACTTAAGGAAAAAAAAGATAAAAAAATTAATATTCTTTCTTCATTTTAGATAGTTTGTAGACCTTATTGTAATTCACAATCATTCCCACTATAGTTCCTATTATTATTAAGATTATTACCCAGAAGTATATTATGAATATTATATCAGTTGGGTCATTAGGAATTGCTGGGATGAGTCCGCCTGTAAAGACAGAGATCGGGAAAATTTCAGGTTGTTGTAATAGGAGCAATAACCACGGAATATAGGTTATATTATAGATTGTTGTGATTATGATTAAGATTTGTTGACCAGTATTGTTAGATACACCTATGGCTAAACGTACTAAACAAAGCAAACCATTAATAAAGACTAATAAGCCAAATATAGTTAGCCATTCTAAAAAAGCGGGATCAAAGAGTCCAAGAACGGAAAAAGGTTGTAGAATTAGTATTAAACCGAAAATAATTCCGCCAACGGCTCCAAAAATTAACTCTCCAAGATTAACAGGTTGTTTTTTCTTGAGAGATCGTTTTGCTTTCGCTTCAGCTAATTTTTCTTTTCTTAAAACTTTAGCTTCAGCCATTTTTTGTTTTCGAAGTAGTTTTGCTTCCTCTAATTTTTCAGTTCTTAAGCCTTTCGTTTTAATTAAAATTTCTTCTCTTTGAGCTTTCGCTTTAGCTAAACGCGCATCTCTAAGTACCTTTACTTCTTCTAATCGTTGCTTTGTATACTCTCTTGTTTCTTCCATTTCTTCTTCAGTAAGATTGAAAGGAAAGATTAATGCTAATCTTTTAGGGATAATTCCAAAATCTTCTGGCAAGAATCCTTCATAAGAAAAGTAGACAAAAGCTATAGTAATAACCACAGCAGATATCAGACATCCGATCCAAACTCCGGAAAATGCGCTTCCTAATATTTCCCACCACGGAGAGACGAATATTTGAAAAACCGCAACAACTATGTTTATTAAGATAATAATTCCCCAGAAGAAAAACAACGTGCGTAGATAAAACTCAAATAATTCTTCAGTTAAAAAATATTTAGGGGTTCCTCTTCGTTTATAAAGCTTTGCGATGCTTTCTGGAGTGCCCATTCTTTCAATAGCCTCTTGGAAGTCTTGATTACTTGGTTCACTTCCTGCAGCTATGAGATTTGCTTCATTAATGACTTGCTGTTCTAAATCGTCTAAAATAAATTTTAAATCTTCTTCCTTCCATTTAAGCCATTCAGGCAGTTTTTTCTTCACTTGATTTATATAGTCTTTTACTAATATGTTATCAGAAACACTCATTTTAATTCACTTATCTGTTTATATTTTTAAATATTATATATTTTAATAAAAGGTAATCACTAGTTTTTATTAAAAAAAATGGAGACCAATTTTCGATAATAAATTGATAACCCACTCATAAATTTTATTATTATTTTTTATTGATCGATAACTTCTGATATGATGAAAGAGAAATCATGTTCTATTGAAGAAAAGAAAGAAAGACGAGTTTTTGGCGCACATTTAACTTCAGTAGACATTTTCATGGAATTTATATATCCTGAAATAAAAGCAAAATTAGATGATTATCTATGGGTTGATCTTTATGCAGGAGAAGGAAATTTAATATTACCAATTTTAAAGAATATCAAAGCAGACAAAAGAGAAGAATTTTTTGTTGAAAATATCTTTCTCTTTGATATACAAAAAAAAATGATTGATAAATGCATTGAAAATGCCCAATTATATGGAATCTCAAAAAAAAATGCAAAAAAGAATATAACAACTCGAGATAACCTTGAAAATTTTCCAGATTTCTTAAAATCAAAAGATAAACCCATTTTTCATATTACTAATCCTCCTTATCTTTATTTAGGGTATATAAGCAAACATAAATCGACTGAATATCTCATGAAATATTTTAAAGAACAAAATAAAGGATATCAGGATTTATATCAAATTGCTATGATGAATGATTTAAGAAATAAGATTGAAAATATTATTTATATTATTCCAACAAACTTTTTATATGGTGCATCAGTCTCAAATAAGTTCCGTTTTGATTTCTTAAAGCATTATAACATACAAAAGATGGTCATTTTTGAAACAAAAATATTTCAATTTACGGGTACAAATATCTGTATTGGCTTCTTTAATAAGAAAAAAGTCTCAGATCATAATATAAATACATTTATTGGGACCAAAATGCTCCCAAATAGTCAATTAATTGAAAGAAAATATATTTTAGACCCATCTTTCAAATACCGTGCTGGATCTGAATTTGATGCTTTTCTTCAAAAGTATAAGAATAAAAAGCCGTTAAAAGTTAATTATTACTTATTTAGCAATGATATTAAGCAGAATTTAGGGAAATATAAAGTAAAACTATTAGATGCGAATAAATATAAGAGCGGTAGATATGAATTAGCTACTTTTAATATTGATTATGAGTTATATAACAAAATTATATCAAACATTCTATATGTAAGAACTGTAGATACCGGTTCTATAGATGGAAGGGTCGGATTAGGTATCATAAAAGAAGATTTCAATATTGATGGTATCTTCGTTTCTGGAAATACATATCGAACTCATCCAATTCAAATATTTTTGAGTCCTCGGCTTTCTAAAAACGAACAAGAACAACTGAAGAATTACTTTAATTTTATTTTAGAATCATTTCGAAATGAATTAGATAGTGAATTTTTAACAACATATAAATACTCTAATGCCTCTTATACAAGAAAATTTTTAGGATTAACCCAAGTAAGGAAATTGATTGAAACATTTCCATTCAATTTAAGTAAAGATAAAAGGACGAAACTGGCTCAAATTATTGCTAAAAAGAATATTAAAGATTTAATGCAATTTTTACTGAAATTAAAATCCTAATTTTAAAGACTTGCAAATAGAAACGCTGCCAATCCAAGAAAAGCTCCGATTTTCAAAAAAAGACTAATTCTTTTGAAATCTGTTTTAACCTGCTCTTTTTTGAGCATAAGTAGAATAATGTAACTCACATCAATTAATCCAAAAATCATTGAAATTAAGAAAAATAATGGATTTATAATGGGAGTAAAATAGGTTAATATGAAAAAAAGAATTGCTAAGAGGGCAAAAGTCATCGAAAGTAGTTTTGATTTTTTTACACCTAATTTTATAGCTAATGTTTTCACTCCTTGTAATTTATCCCCCTCAATATCTTCACATCCTTTTATGACCTCGCGGGATAATAATAGAAAAAAGGAAGTTAAGAAAAAATAATAAATGTATAACGGTATGATTGAGCTATTTAAAACTGCTCCATATACTAAACCTATTGAAAAAGATATGCTTACAATTATATTCCCTAAAAATCCACTTCTTTTACCCCATTTAGCATACAACCATCCTATAAACCCAAAAAATGCCG
>CAYUTF010000192.1:0-3620 GCA_964447495.1 uncultured archaeon | reverse complement strand
TGCGATCTCATCTGAATTTACGACTTTTTCACTCGAAAACCGAATGTAAAGCGCATTTGCCATCTTATCATAATTAAAGTCCATAGGTTTTATAAAGTAGCAATTCAATAAATATTTATTCTATACCATTAGATTATTTTTAATTTGCTAAATTCTTTTAATATCGGTTATTTCAAGATAATAAAGTAATATTAAATTTTTTAACGTTATTTAAAACTTTTTCTCGACGATGTTTTTCCAGATATTGGCTTTCATTCCTTCATTAAGATTGATATTTAAACTCTTGAACTGTTTCTGGTGGCCATGCTCGTGGTGTGGATTCACCCTTTATGTAGCGATGATCGCATATTGGAGCACCATTTGATAATGTTTGAGTGCGGGTAAAGCCAAACCCCGCGGTGGTAGCTTCAGCGAAATCTGCGAGGCAGATAAATGGCATATATTTTTCCATTCCCAATTTTTTAGCTAATTCGTTGCTTCCACATTGCGAGAAGTCAAATCCATAAGTAAACGGTTTTCCTTCCCCATCAATAAACTCTAAAACCCAATCACCTGGAAATGTTTTTTCGTGAGACATTTTTGCAAAATCTTTCATAAACTTAATATAATCGGGAGTGAAAATCTGATCAGAGTGCGATTGACCAACTTTTTTAAGATTTTCTTCTCTTTTTTCGTTAATTAGTTCATAGTATCTAAAAATGAATTCTCCAATCTCCCTGTAGGGAATTCCTTCGTTTTCAAGGACTCGTACAATTGAGAAAGTTTCAACTGCTCCGACCAAATAAGAAGTGAAAGGATTTTTATTACCTCCAATATATTGTGCTTCTGGAAGAATTTTGTCATATTCTTTAATTACATTAACAAGGAGGCTTTCAACTTTTTCTTCATCAAGTTTTTCTAATAAGAGTTGTTTTGCTACTTCTAAATTTTCCTTAAACAATCCAAGCAATCTTGATTTCCTTCTAATATAAAAATTGGTTTTAATTTTTTCTGACATTTTGAATCCGAAATTATTTTTTAATTCTTTTATAATTAATTGATTATTTATTCATAAATATTTATATATTTATATTTTAATATCGAATAGTGTGTGAAAAGTAAGATCTAAAAGATAGTATAAGTTTAGTTAATTAAGTATATACTTAGGTACGAAATAAGACACGGAAATTTGGTTTACGTTTTCTTTTAAACATTTTAGCAATATATAAAAATTATAACTTTATGTACTCTCTTGGTTGATGTCGTTATTTCACGAAAAATACTATCGCAATTGAAAGCCGTTTCACGAAATAAGAATGTCTTTACAAGCTATACTTTCTTAGGAAATGTCCTCAATCTTAGAATCAAATTTGATAACTAATCCAAATTTCCAATATTTATTTAAATATATTTTACTATATAGTATCATCGAGCATGTCAGACATTATTGAAAGTAATCCAGATATTTTAGGAGGAAAACCAGTAATTAAGGGAACTAGAATTCCCGTTGCTTCAATCTATGAATTAATTGGATTAAATTATTCAATAGGCGAAATCCTCAGAGAATATCCGCATCTGGATCGCAATATCATTCTCACTCTTCTTAAGATTGGGAAGGAAGCAAATGAAAACCTTAAGAAGGTGGACATCGATGAGATTATAAGTAAATAAAAATTACAATAAAATTGCCAACTGACCTACTTGAGTTGACTGGTCTAAATTCTAAAAATTTAGAAATCCAAATTTATATCCCGTGAGAATTATCCTAATTATACTACATATATGGTAAAAAAGCAATGATTTTTTATCTCTAATTGTTTCATAGTCATTTATATATCTCAGTATCCTATTCAGACATTTCATTAGCCAAGATGAATATATTTTTATATTCTATAGGATTATAGTAACTATAACTCTATAAAGGTATGATTCATGACAACAACGATTCAAATTGATGATGAGACAAAAAAGAAGCTATTTGCCATCAAATTGAGATTGGAAGAACAAAAGGGAAGTTCAATAACATATAATGAGCTCATCGAATATCTTATAGAATGCCAACCTTTGAACTTAGTAAGAAAAGCTAGCTTAGAAGAGTTCAGATCATTAAGAGGGATATTACCGAAATCTACGAGAGCCCTTTATTCAGAAGAGCGAAAGAAAGATTTGGAAAGAGAAGAAAATCTTGCTCCATTGAATGGTGGTGAAAAATAGTTTGGAGAAAATTAGACAAATTCTTACTGAAACTAAAAATATCGTCTTAGATACGAGTATTTTGCTCTGTTATTTTATGGATGAGATTCAAGAGTTCAATTCAATATTAGAAGAGTCTATTTTTAACCTTGATTCGAATATGACGATTTATGGTCATAACTTAATCAAAACAGAACTATTTTACATAATTTGTAGACAAAAAGGAATAATTGAAGCAGAGAATACGATAAAAAAATTAGAAAACATTACGAATACTATAAGTGATGTCTGGTTATTCAAAAAAGCAGCAAGTATTAAATGCAAATATTCAATAGCCATTCCTGATTGTTTTTCAATATCTTTAGCAATTCTACAAGATTGTCCCGTATTTTTTCTTCCAGAAAAAGAATTAAGGGAAGAAGTAATAGAAAAAATTAAAAGAGAATTTAATGCTAATATCTATCGGATTGAGATATAACGATAGAAAAAGAAATTTCAAATCCGTTTTATTTTATTTGCAAAAAATTCAAAATAATAATGAGGATTAAAAAATGACAGATGTAGTTTCAACAAGATTATATGAAAAGGAAATTGAAGAATTAAATAAGATAAGTGAAAAAGAACGAATTGACCGTTCATCGCTTATAAGAAAATTCTTGTTAACTCAAATCGAAGAGTATAGATTAAGAGAAGTAAGCGAGAATTATCGAAAGGGACTTGTAAGTCTTGCTGAGGCAGCAGTTCTAGCTAAAGTTTCTATATATAAAATGATGGAATATATTGAACGTGAAAAAATCCAAGCTCCCACTTTATCAAACTCAGAGATGGAAGAGGAATTAGAGAGATCTAAAAAATTATTTGAAGAGAAAGATATTTAACGGTATTATTCAGTGACAAGGACTAATTATGGATAGATACTTAAACATTAACCGTTTCGCGAAGAATAGTATTATTTACATATATATTGTGATGTAATTTTGATAATATCACCAACCCATTAGGTTCTTAAGAAATGGTGAATAGATTAATAAATTTATGAGGGCATATTAGTTTTAATAGTATAGCTATTAGCTATTGACAAGAATAAAATTAATTTAGATATGTGTCTTATAATTATTTAAAGAATATGACTCAAATTAAATTAGATAAGTCTCTAGCAGAGGATTTAATTACTTCAAAATTGAGGATTCTAAAGCAATATATTGACGAGATTTTAGCTCGCTGGAATGAATCCTCCTCTAAGGATTTTTTAGAGAAAGCACGTAAGGGAATTTATAAAAATGCAGAAGATGATGCAGTGGAATTGCATCAGTTATTGTTAGATTATACTAAATATCAAGAAATTTTAAAGCTAGTGGGTTAGTTAACGTAAAATCAAAAGGAAGGGAATGAAATCATGTAAGAGGATTTATTTCACATATCAACTACGTTATAATTTTTGTTTTTAT
>CAYUTF010000191.1:0-3657 GCA_964447495.1 uncultured archaeon | reverse complement strand
TTAATGAAAAGACAAAATCTTCCTACCCAAAGAAAATTGGATGAAACTTTTGATACTGTGGGAAATTTGAAAGCAGAATTAGCAGAAAAAAGTTCTGAGTTAATAATGAAAAATCAAAGGATTAAAACTCTCGAAAATAAAGTCTATGAAATCCAAGCGTTTGCAGATAAATTACAAGATGAACAAGTGAAATTGATGACGGAAATGGACCAAAAATTAAAAATTGAAATGGAAGTGATTAGGAAAGCTCATTTTGAGGAGAAGAAAGAGTTAACCTCTAAGATTGCTGAGCTAGATAACTTCTTGTTAGACAGTAAATTAGTCTCAACAGAAGCTACTTCAGAAGCAAAAGATTTAAAATCTAGGTTCCAAGAAATACGAGATAAACAAGAATCGCTAATTAAAAAGGTTGAAGATCTAAGTGATGAGAAACGGATAGCCCAAGAGGAACTCAGAAATTTACATGCAAAAATGGAACATTTAGTCAAATACAAGGAAGAAAATTTCAAGAAAATTGCTTATTTTGATAAATTAATTCCATTAATGGAGCAGGAGAATCAATTTAAAGCATTTTTAATAATAGAAAAAGTTGGCGCCATGGCAGTTGAGGATTTAAGGAATGCTCTTGGCGCACCAATTGTGTTGGTTAAAAAAATCGTTCAAAAATTACAGGATCATGGATTATTTGAAATAAATGATAAAGGAAAAATAGTAATTAAAGCCTTCGAAGACGAGGTATAGAACTTTATAAATAAATTTATTTTATATTTTTGCTAAATCCTTATATAAATCGGGTAATACACTTTTAAATTTCCCATCTTGAATTTTATCTAGTATTTCTGCGGCAATGGTTTTCAGAATTTCACGATATTTGTTAGGTTTCTCATCACGTCGTAATAATAACGCTACTACGTAGTTTTCAGCACTAATAAAATCAGCTCCTACGCCAGAGAAAAAGGAAACCACTTTGTAGTTCTTGAGCGAAATTGAAGCAAAACCGGGCTTTAATGACTGGTATCGGTGTGAAGAATATACTTGTGTGAGTAAATTATTCGTTATTTTTAGATTCTCTGGATAAAAACCTTCATTTATTGGACCAATTTCATTGTCCCAGCGAATAATTAGAATTCCAACGGGCATACCACGAACCTCGTCAAGTATTATATATTAATTTAATTTCTTTACTTATATTTTTAATATCTTGTTATTATTTATTTATATTTATTTTTTTATAATATCTTTTCTAATAATAGAATAATATGCACTGATGATAATGAAGACTATGTTTATTTATCACCTATAATATCTTTCTAACGTGAAAACTACAAACTAAAAATTTAAATTAAAACCTAAATTTTTGAATACTACCTAATTCGCTAAATTTGAATCTCGTACCCTTCGTAAAAATTTAATGGGATCACTGTTTATAATTAAACCTTTAATGGCGGGATTACCGAGTCTGGTCAATGGTCGTGTCTTAGAATGGGTCAAGACCGAATATAGGTGCTGGACTTAAGATCCAGTGGCAAAGGCCTTCGGGAGTTCGAATCTCCCTCCCGCCACATTTTTCTTTATTGCTTATTTTTATGAATTGTTAAAGTTCTTTTGGCATTAAACCCAGATAAATTTATTTATTTGGAATGTGTTAAAGATTATTATATTAAAATATTAATTAAAAAAAACAACGAATAGAATTAATAATGAAACTTACGGATATTATTGGTTTAGAACAAAAGCATGCAGATTCATTAGCTAATGCGGGTATTAGGGAAGTAGGGGATTTATTAGCACTTTCTTATTATCAGATTAAGAAGTTAGCTCGATCAGTTGGTGTATCAGTAAAAACGCTCGATACTTGGCAAGAACACGCAGATTTAATGCGAATTGCGGGAGTTAGTCCAGAAATTGCGAATGCACTAAATTTAACAGGAATAGATTCCGTAAAAGAATTTGCGTACCGAAATGCAAAGAGTTCTCTTGAAAGACTGAAGCAATTGAAACAAGATAATCCAAAAGCTCTTGGAAAGGTTCCTACTCTTAAAGAGATGGAGAACTGGATTAAAAGTGCGAAGAAGTTAGCCGAGGTCCCTTCTAAAGATGAAAAAGGGAAAGAAAAGCCTTTACCAAAGAAAAAGCCTACACCGAAAGAAGAACCGGAAGCAGAAGGAGAGTATGGCTCAGAAATTCCAATTGTTCCAAATTATAAACTTTTCGATAAATTTGAGAAAGATTACGGAGAATATGGCCCGAACTATTGGAATAGCAAATGGGAAATGGCGCCTATCATTTATACAGGAAGAGCATTAAGGGGTGAGTCTTATAAAAAACAAATTGATGCGGATGTTAAAGCATTTATTAAAGATAATGACGCGATTCTGTGGCATGTTATTAATCAAGCAGAATTAAGACAGGCTACACCAAATGAAACCGCATGGGCAATACAAAAATTTGTATGCAGTTTATTGAAATATACGAACGATGATGTAACAGAAGATTGCCCCGAATTTTGGCAGTTTCCTTTTGAAGCAATACAGTCACAAGTGGGGGATTGTGAGGATGGTGCAATTCTAATAGCAGGGCTATTAATCAATGCGGGAATACCTTCATGGAGGGTAAAAGTTTGTGCCGCCCAAGTAGTAGCAGATCCAATATTCGCACCATCAGATTCAGAGCTTGGAGGACACGCATATTGTATATATTTAGCTGATAGAAAAGACACTGAGCGTGGTCTAGAATGGTGCATTCTTGATTGGTGTTATCTACAAGACCCAGAAATCCCTATAGAGAAAAAACCACTAGCGGGAGACGGGGGTCAAGAGGGTGCATATAGAGATATTTGGTTTACCTTCAACGATAAGTATTCATGGGCACAGAGTGCTTTTGAGGTAATAGAGGGAAGAATAAGTCAGAATCGTACAGCACATAAAGATGATGTATTAGCTCCAATGAGCGAGATAATGAAAGGTTTGGCAGCGGAAGCATTACTCAAGGTTTTTCAAAAATATAATTTTAGTATTGAATAATAAATTTTCCTTTTTCTCTTTTTTAATCTTTTTTTTTAAAACAAAACAAATATCCTTTAAGAAAAATAAATTAATTAATTGAAAGTAAATCAAAAAAAAACAATTGTAAGGGCTTTACTAGTCTATTTTTTATCCAAATTCTTTATTCTAATAGACATAAACAGTTAGTATCGGTTTTTAGTAGATACAAGTAATTATGGATTTATACAGAAGATTCAGAAGAATATAACGCATTACCACAGTTTTCACAATATTTAGCACCCTTTCGTTTTAATTCCGTTCCACATTCCTTACATATAATTTTAAACGCTACTGTTGAAGGTAATGTGGTAATAACATTGTTAATTGTTTTTTTTAACATTTCTTGTACTTCTTTAATACTTTCTTCTCTAAATTCTTCTGGTAGTGAGTGTATGTAAACTGAGGATAGTTCTGTTAAGAAATTTTCAATGAAAGTTAATTGATCAAGGAAATTTTTATTAACTTTAATTTTTAGGAGCTCTTCACCTGCTTCTGTAAGGGAATACACTTTCTTTATTGGTCCTAAGGGACTTCTAACTTTTTTAATCAATAGAAATCCATCTCTTTTTAATTTTGAGAGAATTGGATAAATAGTACCTGATTGAGCTTCCCA
>CAYUTF010000190.1:0-3695 GCA_964447495.1 uncultured archaeon | reverse complement strand
TTACTTATATAATGATCTCTAAGTCATAAAATTAAAAAAGTTTACGAAAATAAGAGTATCTCTTTATAATCAATGTTTATAAGAAAAAAGAATTTTTTTTTATTTGATATTCTATGAATTGAAAATAATTATTTTTCAATTTTGGAAAATTTGGTTGAGTTTAAAAAAGTTTTCTTTGATTAAGTATAAATGACCAACCAATTTTTTTTCCTACATATTGTTTCTCTGTTTATTAATAGCTTCTATTATTTTTTTAGTAAAAAAGGATATTCACTGCAAAAGCTTAAGTACATAATCCTGATTGTTTTCTCTCTTAGTGCCTTGAATTTAGTGTATGATCTATCATATTTTATTAAAAATGATTCGGAAGAAATTTTAAGAAATTTTAGTGCTTATATTAGTGAAATTCTTAATTTTAACTTGTCAATTATTTTATTTGGAATATCTTTGATATTATTCATTATAAACTTTTTTTATATTGAAGAAAGTATAATAGAGCTAATAGCTCCTTCATATGAATTAGCTAAAAGGGGTAATATAAAGATTGGAAGAATTATAAAAAATAAATCCCATAAATATAACTTTAATTTGTCTTTAAAAGACCTTGAAAAGCATATGTTTATCTGTGGTTCAACAGGGACAGGTAAGAGTAATTTTTTGCAGAATTTCCTTATTAATTTCACAAAACATTATAATATTCCTTTCTTTTTAGTAGAATTTAAAGGAGAATATCATTTCTTGCAAGAGCATATAAAAGATTTACTAGTTTTATGGCCTGGAGAAAATTTCTCATTAAATATCTTTGATCCTGGTAATTCTAATCCTACTATCCATGCTGAAAGAATTTTTGATATTTTAAAATCTGGAAAATTTTTAGATGAAAATGCAGAATTTTCACCCCAGATGGAAAAGGTCTTAATAGAACTTTTAATAACAGTATGTAAACAAAAATCTTTACAGAATTGGAAGGGTTTCGAGGAGTGTTGCAATGAATATTTAGTAAAAAATCGAAATTCTATACCTATGTTAAAGCAAACCTTAATTAGCTTAAAAAATCGAATAAGAAGATTTTCTCTTGGACCTTTAAAAGAATTATTTGAAAATAAAAATACCATTTCAATTCAAGAAATTTTCAAAAAAAAAATCATTTTAGATCTTAGTTCTATTATCCGTTTAGGAGGGGAAAAAGAAGATGCTCTCTTTTTCCTTAATATGATTTTAAAATACTTATGGGATAAAAATCTAACAATAGGTGCATTTAATTTTGAAGGAATAAAACATATAACAATTATAGAGGATGCTCAATATTTTGCTCCCCAAAACTTAATTAAAAAATCTAAATTGACAACATATTTAGAGGATATCGCCCTTCTACAAAGAGGTACGGGAGAATGTTTAATTACCTTAGCAACACGCCCTGATATAAGTAAAGAAATTTTAGCTAACAACGGAATTGTATTAACATTTAAAAACCATATTGAAAAAGAAATAATGTGTGAATTATTAAATCTTGAATTGGAAAAAAAGAAATATTTATCTGAATTGGAAGAAGGTCATTGTATAATACGTGTAAATTCGATTAAAGATCCATTTTTATTAAAAATTCCACTAATAAAAAGAAAGGCCTTGACTGTCTCAGAATTAAAAACTAATAATGAAAGAATTTTGGAGGAATTAGAAAATAGAAGTAATTGTTGCAAACCAAATGAAATACTTACTTCTAAATATACTAAGAAAAATGAGAAAGGCATGATTTTTAGGTTTTTTTTAAAATTGAAAAAATTAAAGGAAGTTACTTATAAAAGAATAGTTTTTAATAATCTAACTTCAAATAATAATGATGATATATTAGTTAAAAAATATGAAATAAAAAATCATGTCACATCTAATGATGTTGAGCGAATGGAATTAATTGATTATATAAATACTTTAATTAATAATCAAGAGAAAAATGAATAGCTTTTAAGATATTGAAGCATTATTTTTAAGTGATGACACTAATCATTGGAATTATAGGGAAACCAAGTTCAGGAAAATCGACTTTTCTAAATGCATCATGCTTAACAAATGCTAAGGTAAGTCAATTACCTTTTACTACAATTAACCCAAATAAAGGAATTGCTTATATCAGAATTAAATGTATGTGTAAAACTCTCAATTTAGAAGATAATCCAAAAAATTCTTTATGTATTGAGGGAAATCGATTTATACCAATTAATTTACTAGATGTAGCGGGTTTAGTTCCTGATGCACATAAAGGTAAAGGTTTGGGTAATAAATTTTTAAATGATTTGAGCAAAGCAGATGTCTTATTACATATTTTAGATATTACGGGTTCTCTTGATAAATCAGGAAATTTGGTTAAAGAAGGAGAAAATGACCCCTATGAAGATGTATTATTTCTTGAAAATGAAATTGATTTATGGTTTAAAGAAATAATTGAAAGAGAAGATTGGAACAAATTTGTTAAAGTCTTCTCCAGGGATAAGCGAAAATTCGTTGATGAATTATATAAAAGATTATCGGGAATAAAGGTTAATAAAAGGCAAATAAAACTTGCACTGAAGGAATCAGAATTAGCAGAGATTAACCCCCATGAGTGGAGTGAAATGAATCTCTATAATTTTTCGAAAAAGTTAAGGAAAATTTCTAAACCAATAATAGTGATAGCGAATAAAATTGATAAGGAAATTAGCTTAGAAAATATTAAAAGATTGAAAGAAAAGTATACTGGACCTATAATCCCTTGCAGTGCTTTGGCTGAATATTATCTAAGAAAATACCATGAAGATAAGATAATTAATTATATACCTGGATCAAAAAATTTTGAAATATTATCCCCTGAAAAATTAAGCTCTAATGAATTAGATGCTCTTAATAATATAAAATCAAAAATACTAGAAATATTTAATGAAACAGGAGTTCAATATGCTCTTAATTTTGCTGTACTTGAAGTAGCTGATCAAATTTGTGTTTATCCCGTTTCTGACGTAAATACTTATTCTGATAACGATGGGAACGTTTTACCAGATGTCATGCTGGTTAAAAAAAGTACTCTGCTGCGAGATTTTGTTAGAGAAAAAATACATACCGATTTAGCAGATCATTTTATGTTTGGTATAGATGCTGTTTCTAAAAAAAGATTGGGAGAAAATTATGAATTAAAGCATAATGATATCATTAAAGTCGTAACTTCTAAATAAAGAATTATTCTTGTTTAGAAGTCAATAAAATATAGATTAATATAATTACAATTAAAAATATACCTAATAGAATCACAATAAAGTTAAAAGCTTCCTGTTCTGGTGTAAAATCCCCTTGAAAGAGAAATATCAATACTATCCTAATATAATATAAAAAAATATTCATAATACTAATTCATAAATATGTGAATTCTTAAAAAAATTTTCCTTATTGCGTTATTTTTAAGTATATTGTCGATTTTTAAAATGAAGAAGAATGGACCTGACGGGAATTGAACCCGTGACCTCTTGAGTGCAACTCTTGCAAATCAAGCAAAATACTTGGTTAATGTCAAGCGATCTGCTACTGATCTACAGGCCCTTATATTTTATGTTTAAAAAAAGAAAAAAGAAATTAAGAACTCTTAGATTGGATATCCAAAATCAATGATATATATAAAATAGGAGGTGATCCAGCCGCAGGTTCCCCTACGGCTACCTTGTTACGACTTC
>CAYUTF010000189.1:2432-3722 GCA_964447495.1 uncultured archaeon | reverse complement strand
TACTATTAGGAAGTTTCTCATGCATCTCATCCATTACAAGTTTAGGCGACATTTTATCATTAGAGCCTCCAATTAAAAGTACCGGTTGAGATATTTGTGTTAGTTTATTAAGAGTATTATGAGTATCGACAGCATTAGCGAGATATTCAAAATCTCTGGGAGTCATTTGATCCTCTGTTGTTTCCTTTATAAGATCTTCAGCAGACCATAACCCATAAAACTTTTTTTTCATATCCGCCTTCATTTCTTTCACATAGTTTCGATGATGCATAAGTTTCGCATATTTCCAAAACGATTCTTCAGGATTAGTCTTGCGCAATTCATAAAGATCTTTCAAGGTATTTTCTAAGATATGAATACCTGCTCCTTTATGATTTGTGCCAACCAATATAAGTTTGTTAACACGTTCGGGATACTTAAGGGTGAAATTTTGTGAAACCCAACCTCCCATCGACTGACCCATTAGATTTGTTTTTTCAATATTGAGATAGTCCATCAAAGATCTTAAATCTTCAACCAAATCATCCAAGGTAAATGGCTTTTCGGGGCGAGTTGACTTCCCGGTACCGCGAGAGTCATAGGTGATGACTTTAAAATGTCTAGCTAACTCACTCACTTGACCCACCCACACTTCTTTTTTTGCGCCGTAACCATGAAGGATCATAAGAGGAAAGCCTTCTCCTTGGATTTCATAGTGAAGATTTATTCCATTAAGTTCTACAAATGGCATAATTATAGTTTTAATTGAAATTGTATTTATAATTTTCTTTATGGTGATGATTTAAATACCAAAATTTTTATTACAAATCATTAATTTATAATTACTTGAAGAGAGCATTGTAATTGAATGCGCTCTAATGTATATGAAGGTTTTGCGTAATGCCTACAGGTAAAGTTAAATGGTTCGACGCTCGCAAGGGCTACGGATTTATAACTCAAGACGATGGTTCTGGTGATATTTTCGCACATTATTCCGCCATTAAGGCAGATGAGGGTGAATTTAAAACCATTTATGAAGGAGATGTCGTAGAGTATAATGTTACTGATGGACAAAAAGGTCCGCAGGCTACAGACATAAAAATCATAGAAAAGGGTCCTCGTCAGGGTCATAAATCACGAAGACGCGATTATTAATTTGCATCAAGAGTAATTAATAAAGTGTCCAAAAAAAATAGAGTTAAAATAAAGGAATAAAGAGAAAAAATAGAAAATTAATAAAAGTTCTTCCTGGAAAATTTATAGTTTTTATCAATTCTCGATTTTCCGTATTTTTTTTTATTTATTTGTAGA
>CAYUTF010000189.1:0-2332 GCA_964447495.1 uncultured archaeon | reverse complement strand
AAAAGCATAAATCGCTCCTTACTAGATTCAACCCCTTTTATTATGATTAATAATCTTGGTAATGCTCACTCATCATATCTAGCATTAAAGAATGGTTCACGATTTACAATTAATGATATTCTAAAAACCGATAAACTGTATGAAATGTTAAATCAAGCTAAAAGTTATAAAGAAACAGAACATATCCAAATAGAGGAGAGTAAAAAAGAACAAATTAGCCAAATTAAATCAATTTTAGCAGTCTCTAATAGAATAAAGTTAAATATGATGCGAATTGCTCTGAATATGGACGAACAGAGTTTTTCAGAAAATGTATTTAAATGGGCAAAACAGTTCAATTTTATTATAGATGGGGAGAATATTATTGTGGATTATGATTCAATTCCCCAATTTATGGATAATTTAGCAACCGGATTTAGTTTTTCAGAAAGAAGCTATGTAAAAGTAAAATGCTCGAATTGTGGAAAAAAGATTGATTATAACGCAAAAATTTGTCCTTATTGTGGTAAAGAAAATTAATTCCCATTGCTGAATTATTCAATTAATTATCCTATAAAACTTACAAAAATGTAAGACTTTTATAACATGGTATCATTTTGATCTTACTAGATGTGAAATCTAAGTAAAATTAATTAAAAGCGAGGTGTGATTAAATGATTTTAAATTATATTTTATGGTATCCATCGTCTAAGTCAAAAAGTTTATTCGAGATAGCAATGAAGATGGGTAAGATGCCTGATTATGTAAAAAAATGGCAAGTACTCCAAACTGCTGAAGGAAAAGAAGGGATTAAGCAATATAATATCATTCACGTTGAAAAAAATCGTGGTGATGATGCGATTGTTGAAATTAGTAAAATAATGCGTCCTTTTATAGAACTTGATTTCGTTGAAGCAAAATTAGAAGTTTTAATCGGAGTACAAGACTCAAGGAAAATAATGGCCTAAATTATATATATGAGAAAATTTTCTTTTATTTTTTCCACCAAAATGGACTCTCAATGGTTTTAAACTCATCAAGGTCAAATAATACTATTTTATTCTCTTGGAAAATAAATGCTAAGCTTCCAAGAAAGGTAACCCATTTATTCTCTGGAAATAACCCAAACCAGCCTATTCGCAATCCCATCATTACTATTTCATGAGAAACGTGAATATCAATGCTATTTAAAGGCGCAGACTTATTCAAACTCCAAATTATATGTGCTATGCTCTTACTATATAACGTTAAAGGAGTAATTTTATCTTTAGGGAAAAGATCAGTTGCCTATTGATGAATAAAATCATGTAAAGATAATTTTCGCATTTGTTCAATAAAAAAGTCACGATCAATTGAGATATTAGGCCATGAGATACTTCCATGGAGGTTAGCTCTCCCACCTTTTTTTGTTATTCCATTAAAGACTTCATTAGCAGTTTGAATACATCTTTTTGCTAAGCTATGATATATTCGAATATTTTTTTCTAAGGGTAATTTTTGGCCAAATATGTTTGCCATTTTATGTCCTAATGGAGTTAATAGTAGCTCTTTCCCATCTCCTATGAAAGTGGTTTCCTCTCGTTCAGAGTGTCTTAAAAGTAAGATAATTTTTGAACCATGAGGAAACTTTGCGAGATTTTTTAGAAGCTTATCCGCTTGTTCAATCCAGCTAGTTTTTTTCCAAATATCGATATCATTCATCACATTACTTAAAATAGTATACACTTTAGAAAAGTTATCATTAAAGAGAATTTGAAGATAAAAATAGGGATTCAAAGGCGGTGTATAGAATATTACTTTTAAAAGAGGATACAAAAAATAGAAGTATAACTATAAATATAATAAAATTATGGAAAATGAGATAAATACAGCAGACCAAAATCTTAATGAAATACAGAATTATATTTGTCTATCAGAATTTAGAAGACCATTATTTGATTTAATTATAAAATCATTAGAACTTCCTAAAGGAAGTGAAGGGTTAGATGCAGGGTGTGGAATTGGTCTTTATACTGAAATACTTGCCGAATCTGTTGGAGTAGATGGAAAAGTAATTGGGTTAGATTTGTCAAAAGATTTTATTGCTTATGCCAATAAGAACCAAGTGCAAAATATTCAATTTGAGGAAGGAGATATCAATTCATTACGCTTTAAGGAAAAATCTTTTGATTGGATTTGGAGTGCTGATACAGTGTGGCCGGGTCCGAAGGAATTAGGCTGTCCAACTGAAGATCCGACTTCGATTATTAATGAATTTTATCGTATACTAAAACCTGGTGGAATGATTATAATTCTCTATTGGTCTACACAGAAGTTTTTACCGGGTTATCCATTACTTGAAGCTCGTCTTAAT
>CAYUTF010000188.1:0-3802 GCA_964447495.1 uncultured archaeon | reverse complement strand
TATTTAGCCATTTTCGTTTCTAAATCAAATCTAATCATTATTTTAGCTCCATCTAATCCAGCATTTAAAATATCTTGAACATTATAAGCAGTTACAGGATCATACATTTCATATGGAGAACCAGAAAGACCCCCTCGATTCATACACCCTAAAAGAATTTTGTTATCCATGAAACCTTTTTCACTGTTTTTCTTAAAGATATTATTTAAAATCAATAGGTCATCCATTATATCTGGAGTTGTCATAATACCATCAATCCGCTCATGTATGAGAATGCGAAGAATTCTACCCAAATATTCATATCTATTAGCCATTGCTGTTTCATTATTCCCAACTATAGTAACATTTCTTGCAGGATGATCTGCAGCAATAATAACTAAGTTTGAATTCCAAGGTTTTTCTTTTTTAATCCTATTCTTACATTCTTCTTTCAAAATTGGATTAGCATTATTAATTTTTGCTTTTGTTATCTTAAAAAAAAGTTTCTTTGGAAAAAACGCTTCTATCTTAAATTTATATGAACCTAGATTATAATCTTCAGATTCCACCATCTTTTTTCTCCAACTAAAATATTATTATTTGATTTGAATTATAAATACCTAGCTAATAACTCAATATAGAAGTAAATTCTTACTTAATATTATTTATTCTTTTTTTACTTTAATTTTATCGATAGATTCTATATTCCAGATACTACTTTTAAGATCAATTCTATACTCGTCTAAAAATTTAACTCCTTCTTTTTTCAATAAATCTTTTTGATATTGTTTATCAATTTCGGACCTCAGAGCTATATTTCCCTCTGAATTTATTACGCGATGCCATGGTAATTTATATTTTTCCGTAGAGGAATGCAGAATCCATGATACTTGCCTAGCAGCCCTTGGATTGCCCGCTAATTTTGCTATCAGTCCATAACTAAGTACCTTGCCTTCAGGTATGTTTTGTATTAATTTGATAACATCCTCAGTAAATTCACTTACCATTATTATTCACATTAAAATCAATATATCTTTTGTAATAAAAAATACCAAAATAAAATAACGATTAGCATTTAACCTACATTATAAAAAAAATTATTTATTTTGGTATTTTAGATAAGTCAATAAGTTAAATTTAAAATTTAAGAAAAATGTATGACGTAATTATTTCTGGAGCTGGACCTGCGGGATCAAAATGCGCTGAAACATTAGCGAATAATGGTTTAAAAGTTGCACTATTAGAGAAAGATACACAATGGCGTAAACCATGTGGAGGTACTATTTCTTCTCGAATATTTAAATATTACCCGCAAATCCGCGCACTTAACTTTATTAAGATAAATGCAATAACCATGTATTCAGCGGAGTATCTCACTTTCAAGTATTCATGGAAAGGACTACAAGAAAGCGCCATAAATGTGGATCGCTTGATTTTTGATAACTTTGTGCGGGATATTGCGGTGGATGCTGGTGCAGAATTATTCGATAAGACTATCACTTATGATTTCATCTATAAGAACAATAAGAAAATAGGAATTAAAGCTAAGACCAAATTAGGAACGAGAGAATTTTTAGGAAAAATTCTTATAGTTGCTGATGGTATGAGCTCTAAATTAGCAGTAAAATCTGGTTTAAGAGAAAAATGGAAAATAAATGAAATTGGGTTAAGTAAATGTGCAATATTAGAAGGAGAAAATAATATCGATAAAGAATCGATATCTTTATTTTTTAGAACTTACAAAGGGTATGGATGGATATTCCCTTTAGATAATAAGCGTTTTAATATTGGAGTTGGAACTTGGCAGGAGGAAAATCTAAAACATAATGTAAAGGATTTATATTCTAGATTTTTACAAGAAGCATTTATTAAGAAAATTCTTCCAAAATCTCATTATAATGTTGTTTGGGAATCTGCTTATCCAATTCCGGCAGTAGGCGTTTTAGATAAAAGTTTATATGATGAAAATATTATGATTATAGGGGATGCTGCAGGATTTGTATCCCCTATTAGTGGTGAGGGAATACATCCAAGTATTGTCTCCGGTAAAATAGCGGCAGAAACCTCATTAAAAGCCATTGAAAATGAAGATATATCAAGAACCACACTTAAAACATATAAGACTCACCCAAGTATTAAAAAAATTATTAGAAATTTTAAATTAAAATTATCTTTAGTAGATTTCTTCTTTGAAAATAGGGGTAAAAATCTTTCTAATATGTTTAAGATTGCCGAAAAAGATGAGAGATTTCGAGAAGAAGTAATAGGCATGTTTTTATTTAATAAAGCGCCCTCCAAAGATTTTTTAGGAAAGATAAAATAAAGAACAAAAGAATGATGATTGGTAAATTCAATAGTTATTTGAATAAAATTTTTAACGTTATCCCAGGACAATTTTTCGGAATTTTATCGACATTTGTCGGATTGGGGGGTGATATTCTTGCGATATTATACTTTTCAGAGTATAACCTTAGCCTAATGATAAGTGTATTAGGTACAGGACCGGGTGGCTTCTTTTTTAATTTTGGCACCATTCTTTCAGGATTACTTGCATTACCACTTTACCTTTATTTAGAACGAGTGCTTTCAAAAGAAAAACTTAATAGAAAGGTATTAAAGATGGCTTTAATAAGTGCGATTATTTCATGCATATTTTTTATTTTAATAGGAGTATTTCCTTCATATAAAAATAATGTTTTCTTTTTATATAGCCACGGGATTTCAGCCTTACTCTGCTTTCTAAGTGGAGCAGTATATATTATTCTCTTTAGTTATTTATTTATAAAAAGTTCATTGTTTCCGAAAATTTTAGCATATATCGGATATTTACATTCGGGGTTAATAATAATATTTTTATTTACCTGGATACCTTTAACAGAATGGTTGATGACATTTGGGATTATACTATGGATTTTGTCTGTATCTTTTTATATGATATATAAAGATTTATGAATTGATTTAAGAAAGTGAAGCCTAATTAAAGTATTTAGAAACTATAAAATACTTTTAAAACAATATTAAATTTTTCTATTTTAATGGCTGAATTAATAGGTTATCTTTTTACTCTTAATGCGTTATTCACGTGGGGTCTCGCATCTTTAGTTTATAAGTTTGGTCTTACAAAGGTAGAAGCTAAAGCAGGTTTATTATTTAGGCTAATGTTTGTTTCAGTATCAACTTTTCTGCTTTCCTTAATTTTTGGGGATTATTCTGTGTTTTTAAATTTAAATTCTCAGGAATTTTTTGATTATATGATTGCTTGTTTGATCTCGGGGCTTTCAGTTACGATTGGAGATCTATTATATTTCTTATCTCTAAAAAAAATAGATGCATCAAGAGCTTATCCATTAACGCAGTTGAGTTTAATTTTTGTGTATCCTTTTGCATTTATTTTTTTTGGAGAGAATGTATCTGTTTCAATATTAATTGGTGGAATTCTGATATTATTGAGTGTATTTATTTTAAGTTCAAAAGATAAACCTAAATCATCAGATAATGAAATGGAACCTTCATATAAATTACGGGAAGACCTAATAGTAGGTGTTATGTTTAGCATCGGAACTGCATTCCTATGGGCTCTAGCAATTGTCTCATTTAACCAAGCACGAGTCATTACTAATGATGTGTTTTCAACCAACTTTATTCGAGTTGCGATGGGGGCTATTTTTTTCATACTTTTAGGGCTATTCCAGCGAGATTATTATTCAGGATTTCGAAAAGAGAGTAAAGCTCATTTAAAATATTTTTTCTATATAGGTATTGCGGGAGCTCTATCCTTAGGATTTGCAGATTCTTTTTTTTATATTGCTGCAGAGATAAATGG
>CAYUTF010000187.1:0-3807 GCA_964447495.1 uncultured archaeon | reverse complement strand
TTTTGCTAAAGCAATTTTGTCTTTATTTTTAAATCTGGCAATCAAAGATTCAATATTATATTCATTTTTCATGAATTTAAGACCTTTAGTTCTTTAAAAAAATAAATAGTAAATTAGATATGAAAATATATCATTTCTTTTTTATTTTTTGAGATTTGTCTTTATGAATTCGACGATATCTGAAGTCATTGATCCTGGTCCATAGACATTAGCTACTCCCATTTGTTTCAGTTTGTCAAAATCTTTTGCTGGAATTACGCCACCTACTAAAATCATTATGTTTTCTAAGACTCCTTGTTCTTTTAGTAAATCAATTATTTGCTGTGTATAAGCTAAATGGGCACCTGAATGGATACTTAAACCTATAACATCTACATCTTCTTGGATAGCAGCTTCAACGATTTGTTTAACGTTTTGAAACCCACCAAATATGAGCTCCATTCCAGCATCTCTTAAAGCGCGTGATACTACTATTCCTCCACGCCAATGACCATCTATTCCTGGTTTTGACATTAGAATTCTTATCTTTTTATAACTCAACTCTCACACCTCAATTAAATAGCTAATGGGGGTTCCCAGATGCCCCATATTTCTCGATAAATATCACAAATTTCTCCAACGGTCGCACCTTCCCTAGTTGCGTCCATTATTACAGGCATAACATTCTCCTCTTTCTCACATACATTACGTAATTTGTCCAGAATCTTTTCCAATTTTGCATTGTCTCTACGCGCTTTCAATTTGTTGATTCGATTTACTTCAATATCGATAGCTTCTTCATTGGTTCTAAAAACATCCGTAACCGTATCATATGAAATGGGATATTTATTCACACCTAACATAATCTCTTCCCCTTTTTCAATACGCATTCTTCGTTTATGAAATGCATCACGCATTTCTTTATAAAGCCACCCAGAAGACAATGTTTTATCTATGGTTCCTACTTTTTCTATTTTATCCAAATATTTCCACACTCTATCCTCTAATTCATCGGTGAGCCACTCAACATAATAAGAACCGGCAAGTGGATCAATTGTATTTGTAATTCTGGTTTCATCGGCAATAACTTGTTGAGTTCGTAAAGCAACTATTGCAGCTTGTTCGCTAGGTAGACATATTGCCTCGTCAAAACTGTTTGTATGAAGTGATTGGCAGCCTCCTAAAGTTGCTTCTAAGCCTTGAATAGCCGTTCTCACGATGTTTACCATTGGCATTTGCGCTGTCAAGCTGCTTCCTGCAGTTTGAACGTGAAAACGGAATTGAAGAGAGTGAGGGTTCTTGGCCTCATACCTATCTTTCATTAGTTTCGCCCAAATTCTCCGCGCTGCTCTGTATTTTGCAATTTCTTCAAAAAAATCTTTATGTGCTGCTAAATGGAAGGCAAGTCTATTGACAAAGTCATCAATCTTCCACCCTCGTTCGATTAAATTATCAATATGAGAACAAGCACTCGCAAAGACAAATCCAAGTTCTTGAACCGCATCAATACCTCCTTCACGATAGTTGTATCCTGTAAAATTAATGGGATGCCATTTTGGGACGTTTTTCTGGGGCACAGTCCATTCGATAAAATCGCAAGCTAACCTTAATAAGTGATTTGGTGGACAATTCTTATAAGGTATATATCCAACAGTCATAGTTAAAATATCATTTTGACAAGTACCCATTAATTGATTAATTTCATAGCCTCGCATTTTTGCCATGTTGAAATACATCGCACACACAGGAGCAGATGTGAATGGTTCTACCACCAATGCTACACTCACTTTATCTATGGGAATATCTTCAGTGAGTGCAAATAAACTATCAATGCAATATAACGGAACACCTGAAGTACCTACTTCTGGAGCACCATCAGGGTTTGTAGGATCAATTCCGTTAAAAGTAAGTGCATCCACAGCAGCACTAAATCCAGTTTCTCCATTTTTATATAAATATTTCCATCTCTGATTCGTCTCCTCAGGAGTACCATGACCAGAAAATAGCCTCATTGTCCAGAGTCTCCCTCTATACATACTAGGATACACACCTCTTGTATATGGATATTCTCCTGGAAAATTAACATTTTGAAAATAATCTCCTTTTACATCCAACGGAGAATAAAATTGTTTAATCGGAATTTCTGAATCAGTTACGAACTTTATATCTCGTTCTTTTGCATTCTTGTGTTTTTCTAACCACTTTTCTCTTTCTTGTTGGATCTTATACAAATAATTTTTATCAAACACTTGAATATCACGTAAATGATTTTATAATTACTAATTTGGTGTAAAGTAGAATAATTTATTAAATTATTTTATCGTTTAAAATAGTATAATTTAATATCATGTTGTAATGAATCTATAGGCTAAAGATACCTACTAAAGAAAAAAATAATTAACTAAAGAATATATACTTCTAAAAAAAGAGAATAATATCATCTGAAGTAAATTTAATATAAAAAATACATTATAGTTTAAAATATGGATGAAAAAGTTACTAACTATATACTAAAACAGAATTCTCCTCAAAAAGAAATCTGCCAAATGTTAAGAGATATCATTTTGAACACTATTCCTTCCATTAAGGAGGAAATGAAGTATGGAGTGCCTTATTATGGAGATAAATATTATATTGTTGGCTTAAAAACACATGTAAATTTAGGGTTTTCAATCAAGGGGTTAACAATGGAAGAAATTAAGCTACTCGAAGGGACTGGAAAAACAACAAGGCATATAAAAGTTAGCTCGAAGGAGGATATTAATAAGGAAAAAATAAAGGATCTATTAAAAATGGTAATGGATAAAGAATAAGGGAATAAGATGGTTTTTAAAGTTTTAAGTATTGTAAGACGGCTTTCATAAAATCTGGTAAATCATCGGGCATTCTTGATGTAATTAAATTTCCATCAACTACTACCGACTTATCTTCAAATTTTGCTCCAGCATTAATCATATCATCTTTTATAGCATAATAACTCGTTGCTTTTCTGCCTTTTATTACTTTTGATGATATTAAAACCCACCCTGCATGACACACAGCCCCAACCAGCTTTTTTTGTTCATCCATTTCATTCACAAACTCAAGTACGTTTTTATTCCTTCTTAAATAATCGGGATTCTTGGTTCCTCCGGGAATAATAACTCCATCATAATCGGTGGCATTTACATCATCAATCTTAAAAGAAGGTTTCATCACATATCCATATTTTCCTTCAATAGGTCTTTTTCCAAGACTTATTAATTCACCTTGAATACCAGCTTCCTTTAACCTATAGAACGGGTAAATGAGTTCCGCCTCTTCAAATCCATCGGTCGCAATTATAGCTATTTTTGACATTTAATTATCACCTCGTATATTAATAGAATAATTACACTATTTGTTAATTTGGATTATAATTTATCAATACTTATATTTTGAAAAGTAATAGCATCATCAATCCATGGTTATAGAACATTGAATTAATCAATTTGATGCGTAGAATTCAACAATTTTACGCTTTTAAAAAAAATTTAATTTAATTATTACAAGAAGGATTATCATAAAAGTTACTTATTAGTATTTTTGAGGAAAAAATTTATTTACTTTCGACTTCAACTTCAATATCACTAAGTAAATAGTCTATCTGCTTTGCTTTTTTATTGATATTTAAAATTGTATCAAACTGAACAACCTCTTGGTTTCCCAGAAATAATTGAATTGAACCAGCTCTCAACAATAAAAACTCGAAAAGGTCGGGAATATCTTTTTTAATTCGTAAATTTTTTGTAGGATATCTCGAGACCGAAACAAATATCCCATTTCTATGTATTACTTCATTTCTCTCCA
>CAYUTF010000186.1:0-3819 GCA_964447495.1 uncultured archaeon | reverse complement strand
TCAGATATTCAAAATCGGCGAAAGTAAATAGCTTGATAAGCCAGTGTTCTCTTATCCTGAAATTAGTTAATCGTCCCTCCGTTTCTATTGCTTTAGTCGGAAACTTATTAAGCACAGCTCTACCAAAAAGACCGGGACCATACTGAAGTCTTAGTGCTCCTTTCTTTGCTGATTGATAATATTTGGTTTGATAAAGGCCGCAAGAAGGAGATTGGGATTTTAGGATAAATCCATCTATTTGCCTAAGAGAATCTAAAAAACTTTCAGCAAAATTTATCATTTCCAAAGTACAATCTTTACTTGTAATTGGTTGTATCATTTTTACTTTCTCATCTTCAAGAACGATTCTTACAGGATCTCTTGGGACTCCCAAATCAATTTCAACCTCAGCACAAATTGGATGAAATGTAACGTATGATTTTAAAATTTTTACTATAGGACTTTTAATTATATTACCATTCCATCTACAATGCTCAAATTCAATACATTTACTAACCACGACAACTGGCTTTTGAAAATGACCCACTTTCTTTCCTCTGAATTATTGTTAGTATAATTCTTTCAACGAATTACTTTTTCCACTTATAAAAGTCTTAATTTCTCTTTTTAAAATTTGTTTAAGAATTTATAATTTTTATAGAATTCCTTTAAGTTATTAGCTATATTTACACCATTAATAATTTTTATAATACCTTTAAATGGGTGATTTAATGAAATTAACTCTTAAAAATACAATGTATCTAACACCGGATCTTAAAATCTGCCGTATTATCAATGGAATGTGGCAAGTTTCTGGAGCTCATGGCTATATCGATAAAGTAAAAGCCATAAAAAGTCTGGGATTATATGTAGATAATGGTTTTATAACATGGGATTTAGCAGATCATTACGGACCTGCTGAAGATTTTGTTAAAATCTTTAGAGAATTAAGAATAAATGAAAAAGGTACGAATTCACTTAAAGATGTGAAATTTTTCACTAAATGGGTTCCTAAACCACAAAAAATCACAAGAAATGTAGTAGAAAAAGCTGTTGACATCTCCAGAAAAAGAATGGGAATGGAGACTCTAGATATGTTGCAGTTTCACTGGTGGGATTACCAAGATAAAAATTATCTTAAAGCAATTGAATTTTTAGATGAATTAAGACATGAAGGAAGAATATCCACTTTAGGATTAACTAATTTTGACACATTACATGTTAAAGAAATCTTGAATATGGGAATAGATATTATATCTAATCAAGTCCAATATTCATTGATAGATCGACGCCCCGAACAGTTAATGGTAGATTTATGTGAAAAAAAAAATATTAAATTACTAGTTTATGGAACCTTATGTGGAGGATTATTGTCTGAAAGATATTTAGACAAACCTGAACCTTTTGGAGATCAATTATATACCGCATCATTATATAAATATAAAAATATGATCGGACTCTGGGGGGATTGGGCACTTTTTCAAGAATTGCTCCGAACATTAAAAGAAATTGCCAAAAAGTACAACGTAACTATCCCTAACGTTGCAGTTCGTTATGTTCTCGAAAATATAGTCGTTGGAGGGGCTATTGTCGGAACTAGGTTGGGAATTTCTGAACATATTGAAGAAAACTCAAAAATTTTTAACTTTTCTTTAAATCAAGAAGATTTTGAACTAATTGATAATGTTTTGAGAAAATCAAATGATTTATTAAAGATTATTGGAGATTGCGGAGATGAATATAGAAGATAAATATAAAAATGAAAAATTTTTCTTCTAGTTTTGATTTATTAGCATGTTATTATGCCTTTAGCAAATACTGAAATTTGCTTGTTTTTTGATGACGGCAATGTTTTAAATGATAACACGATTCGAGAAAAGCAATGGCAAAATTTAGTTGGAAACTATTTTTCTCCTATTTTTGGGGGAGAACCTAAAATATGGGGCGATGCGAATGCTCAAATCATAAAAGATTTTAAAAGTAAAGGAGTTCCACAGTTAATCCATATAAATAGACAAAAATCGCACCATGAATTCATGGAAATGTTCATAGAAAAATGGATAAATGAAATGTTTGATTTTGCGGGAGTTGAACGCCCTAATAAGACACAATATAAGAGAATATATTATGAAGCCGCTCATTTTGTGAATCTTAGGATAAAAGCAGCATTTCCTGGGGTAATTGATACTATAAAGATGTTATATCATAAGGGGTTCAATCTCTATACCGCGTCAGGAACAGAATCAATTGAGTTACAATACTATTTAGAGGGGATGGGGATAAAGCCATTCTTCAAAAAGTTCTATGGACCTGATTTAATCAATATTCTTAAAGTTGATGATGCTTTCTATAAGGCAATTTTAAAAGATTTAGAAATTAAACCTAATCAAACGATATTTATAGAGGATAAACCATATTATCTGAACATAGCCGAAAATTTAGGCGCAAATGTAATTCAAGCATGTTTAACTGGCGAAATTAAACCCCAATTCCCATATGTAGTCACTAATATGAAAAATCTTCCCAAAATTATCGAGCAAGTAATAGATAAAGGTAAAAAGAAATTATAAGCAATGGAAATGAAAACATCAACTTCTTAATTTTTCCTATATTTTAAGGAATATTAAAAAGAGTATAAATAAATCTAATAAAAATTGGTAAATATGAATTTAAGCCAAGAATTCTTAGAGATCATTAATTATATTGATACACGATTTAGCATCCCTCCTATCGATGAGATTTTTCTCCCAGATGAAAATGAGTTAAATAAAGATTGTAAAAAGTCAAATTTTGGGGCAGTTAAGTTAGAAAATGGATCGATTGGAATATTTTTTGTTGGATTACATTCTACTTTTCACAGAATGGCTGCTAATATCGATATTAAATCATTGATACAAGAAACCCCTTTACAACTCGCATCAAAAATCAATTCGAATCAATTATTTTATAGAACAATAGGATTAGGAGTAGTAAACGCCATTAGTCATTTTATATTTTTGCGTTCTAAGTTTGATTTTACCTACTCTAATAATATTCTTGATGTCATTTATATCCAGCCAGATGATACAATTGGAATGGTTGGTTATTTTCCCCCTTTAGTAAAAACAATAAAAGAGTTTAGCAATAGATTAATAGTTATAGAACTCAAGAAAGAATTCATAAGAAAGGAGTCAAATTGGGAAATCACCTTGGATACTACAGCATTAAAGACCTGTAATAAAATAATATGCACGAGTACCACAATTATCAATGATACCTTAGATTTTATCTTAAAATACACTCAAGAATCCGATATTTTTTCTCTTATCGGTCCTACTGCTGGGTTTTTACCCGATCCAATCTTTGATAGAAAGATTGATATTGTGGGAGGCAGTATTGTTTATGATTCACATAAATTCTTTGATTTAATCTCTTCAGGAGAAAGATGGGGCAATAGTGTTAAAAAATTCATCATCCTTAAAGAGACCTATCCGGGATTTAAAGAATTAATAAATAAAATACCATAACTTTCATATATATTAAATATTAAGGATAGTATTATAGAATGATTGAAAAAGGGGCAATATTAAAAATTTATACAGACGGTGCCGCTCGTGGAAATCCTGGTCCGTCCGCATCAGCTTTTCTTCTAGTCTATAAAAACGAGATTATTCACCAAGGAGTCAATTTTTTAGGGGAAGCTACAAATAATATAGCAGAATATCACGCAATTATAAATGCATTAAGAGTTGCTCACAAATTCCATAAAGGGCATATTCAAGTCTTTTCTGACAGTAATCTGGCAGTCCAACAAATTAATAAAAAATGGAAAATCAATTATCCTCATTTATTAAAACTGAG
>CAYUTF010000185.1:0-3829 GCA_964447495.1 uncultured archaeon | reverse complement strand
ACCTGATGGAAAAGGAGCTAAAACAGGCAGAAAGCTAGGTCGTTGTTCAGGTTATCCAGACCCAGGATATACAAAAGGTTCTAGAAGACGAGTATATCGTAGATCTGGAACGGGACGTGGTCCAGGCCGCAGAAATCAACAATAATTTCTATTTTTTTATTAAGAAATCGTAGGTTCTACTTTTTTAATTAGAAGTGGAAATATTATCAATGAGGAAGAAAAATAAATGAATCAGAGAAAAAAGCAAATAAAGATTTGGAATGAACAAAAAGCAGATGAATATTACTGTTGTGCACGGGATGGCTTTTTATTTCATGATTATACGGATTTTCTGGAATTTATCGATATTAATGATGACATTTCTATTGATGAGAGTTGATCTGCAATGTCTGATAGAATATACGTTTATTCCTTGCTTTTCCTCCTAGATAAGTAATTAAAGTTCTTGCCTTTTGAAATTTTATCCAAATTTTCTTTGAAATGGGAATAGAAAGGTAAATTCAGAGTCTAATTTCAGAATTATATTCCTTTGATTTTTTTATCTATTTTTTCAAAGGAATTTTCATTGATATTAGACTTTAGATCTTAATAGACAATTTATTTTTTTTTTTAATAATTAATGATGCAACAACACATTCAGTGCCAATATTACTTGTTTCATCATCATGCATGATTTAGAAAAAGCTAAAAAGAAGCTATTATTATCTTATTAAATTATAAAAATATGCTTTAAATTTAACTGAGTTTTAAATTTTCATTCGCACCTTGTGAGCTTTATGCGAAGCATATTCCGATTTTCACTTTGAATAAAAAATTCAATTCTTTGCATTTACAGTAAATCGGATTTATAATATTAATTAACTGAAAAAAACTAAAGAGTAGAATAATTATGCCAAAGATGAAAAAAAAACAGCAAAAGAAGGGGCGGAGGAGTTACACTCCTAATCCAACTCCAACAGTATCGAGAGTAAAAATGCCATATAGAAAGAATGGAGAAATGTTTGCGCGGGTTGTTGATATTTATGGTCAAGAACGCATGGGTGTTTATTGTGAAGATGGAAAACACCGTAATGGGAGAATCCGAGGAAAAATCAAAAAACGGGTGTGGATAAGAAAAGGGGATTTAGTTATCATTAATCCTTGGGAATTTGAAACGGCAGTTGATGGTAAATCAGAGAAATGCGAAATATCTTGGAGATACTTACGACATGAAGTTTCTTATTTAGAACGAAATAGAAGACTTCCTGAATCTTTAGATATTAATAACATTCCTCTCTTCTAATAATTTTTCTTCTTCAAGAAATAAAAAAAGATAAGATTCGATAACAATCACAGAACAAAGTCTTACTAATTACTACCTACTACTTATTAAATATTATTATATTTTATTGATTTGTAACAAAAAGAAGTCTAATATCGAAAATCTCGAACTTGTGCAGGAGCGGCTTCAGTTACTACCACCTTACTCGCAGCAGAACCCTTATCAGTCTGAGTGATTTCAAATTCTACTTTATCATTTTCGTTTAGTGTAGCAAATTCATCATTCTCCTTAACAATAGCAGTGTGATGAACGAAAATGTCTCCTTCTTCTTCAGTTGCAATAAATCCATAACCTTTGCGGTTATTAAACCATTTAACTGTACCTATAGTCAATTTTAAAACCAGTTTTCATATAAATTATTTTTTTTTATCAGTTCATATTGAACTATTTAAGAAAATGAATGATGATGTAAATAGTTTACCCCACAGAAATTGAAAATCAACTTATAACACTTCAAATTATTTTCATTCTCCTTTATTGCAAAAATGTAATGATTAGTGACATGAAGGAAGAGAACATCGTAGGTTTTAAAAAAAATTAGTGAAAGGTAAATTCAGAGTCTGATTTCAATGAAAATTCATTTGAAAAAAGCAAACTACAAGATTATTTCTTTAAAAAATAAATTTCTAAAGAAGAACTTTTCTCATAAAAATTATAAAAAAGCGTATGAAATTATAAATTAAAAACCTTGAATAATGAATATTAAAGGATCATATTTTAAAATTTGTAAAGGTGTCCATATGGACCGACTAAGAAAATTCTATGATTTAAGAGCTGAAGAAATAGCAGAGAATTGGTATCCAAATGAAATTTTAATGCCAACAATTAAAGATTTTTTATCCAATTTTAAGTTTAAACCGAGAATTTTGGATTTGGGATGCGGTCCAGGACATGAAAGTATGAGAATACATTCTTTGGGTGCTGAGGTTGTAGGAGTAGATTTTAGCTCAGAGTCAATTAAAATTGCTCGAAAAAGAAATCCTAATTGCATTTTTTTACTTAAGGATTATTTTGAACTTGATGAAAGAATAGGTTTGTTCGATGCTATTTTTTCAAGTGGATCAATAATACACATATCTTATGAAAAACTACCTAAATTATTTGAGATATTATCTCATTTATTAAGAAATGATGGATTTCTAGAATTAATTATTCAGAAAGGAAAAGGGCAAAAGATTATCGAACATATAATTAAAAATGAGAAATTTGAAAGAGTGATATATTTCTTAACTCTTAAACAATTAAAACTTATTTTAACTCAATTTTCATTTTATTTTTATCGAAAAGGATATTTAGATAAAAAGTTATTAGAAATGAATTGGAGATGTTATATTTTTCATAAAAGAATGATAAAGAAGTAGGTGGAAGGAGTATGTTCGTGAGCAAAGATTTTAGTTTTACTTTTTTTTATGGATGCGATTTCATAGGATTCAAGGGTAAATTCAGAGTCGGGTTTCATCGTACCCACGACCACAGCAAACAAATACAGCAGTGTAATTGTTAGAAGTAGAAATATTTTCAATGAGGTAGAAAAATAAAAGAACCAGAGAAAAAATTTAAGCCTCGAAAGGTATATTCAGCGTTTACGTTCTTTGCATAAAAAATGGTCTGGACATGGTCTACATCAAATCACATGAGAAATATTATCACACATCTTTGGGAGTATCGTCATCTATATCATCAAATTCATTTAATTCTTTTTGGTCATGAAAATAGCAACAACCCTTCTTTATATGATATTCATCTTCCTCAACAACTTCTTGAGGATTATCCCCATTTTTAATTAAATTCTTTTTCCATCGTTTCATGGTTACCCAATTAAAATGGCTGACTATCCTTCTTAAAAGTTATACTTTACATTTATTGGTTTTTGGGATAATTACTTGCATTTTGGAAAATTTTTTGAGAAAAGAATTTATAATTTTTTAAGTTAGGATATTATTAAATCATAGTTTGACACAAATGTTAGACCTTTTTTCTTTCCAAATGCAAAAAATTACTTTGACTTTCACACTCAATCCTCTATCGTTTCTTATTTGAATGGTAAATTCAGTGTCTGATTTAGATGAAAATTTCATGGAAAACCTAACTACACTTACTAAAATTAGTATGGAATTAAATAAGAAGCTTTTTTTAAATCGTAATGATCAAAATATACACATTATCTCTATTTCATAAACCGAGAATTTAAATAGTGCGAAAGGATGCAAATCTTAATGTTAAACGTAAAAAGAATCGGATTTGCAACTTTAATCGGCGCAGTATTGGGCATTTTCTGCATTTTAGGAGCCAGTGGAAGAGTAGGCGGATGGATAGGTAACGAAATTCTTTTAATCGGACTGTGGTATAATCGTGTTATCATGGGCTTACTAATTGGATTCGCAGGAGACTTACAGTTGATTAAAAAAGATAACCGCTCTAAATGGTTAAATAGTACCATGAGAGGGGTCATTTTAGGATTTCTCGTCTCTTTGCAGTTCTACTTATCAACAAATTTACTTGACCTGT
>CAYUTF010000184.1:1162-3878 GCA_964447495.1 uncultured archaeon | reverse complement strand
GAGACATTAATATCAAAACATAGAACATCTCTTTCAAACTGAGAATGATTACTTATCACTTGATCGATTGTAATTGTCTTTTCATGGATATATAAGTGCTTTATGACGTAATGTTTTGGTCCATCGATTAATGAAGGAAAATATATTCTTTCCCTAACATTTCGCAATCTTGCTAGTCGGTCAATAGCCCATGTATTTTGAATAGGATTTATAAATTTTAAAGTAAAATTTGAAGTGAAATTAAGATATACGCTAAAGAGATCTGATACAATTGTGATATTGATAGAATTATCGCTATTTAAAAAATCATCAATGAAATTTTCACCTATTTTTAGGCTATGATCAAATAGATCTTCTTTATCTGCTGGGGAGAGTTTTAGATATAGATCTAAATTAAGGGCTTCCTCAATGTTTAATGATTCACTTGTGCTAAATTTTGTTCTTTGAACCCTAAAATTATATCCGAATAGAGGTTTTACTGTCTGCTCAATATTTTTAATAAATATCTCTTCATTAGTATTTTGTTCTAAATTCCAATCCTTAATTGTTATTTGATATTCCCAAATAAGATACATTTCAAATGTTTTATAATCCTCATCAAAATAGTCATCATAATAAAATATTAAATAACTTTTATTATCTATAGTATAATAATCGTCGCTTACTTCATCTACTGAGGATTCTAACGTGTTTAATACTAATAATTGCGTTAATTTAGAGGGAGTTAATCTCGAGCCATAAATTAAAAAACCATTTAAAGCTGCAACAGATTTATTATATTCGACAGTTATGGTGTCATTAAGTAAAACAGTGATAATATTCGAATCTTCAATAGAAGTATCTAGATTATCTATTTGAGCTAATTTAATTGTATCAATATACTCTGTACTATTATAACTAACCACTAAAGCTCCTGAAGCAAAATCATCATCTAACATACCATATCTTTCAGAATAATTTGTAAAACCACTCTCATCAAAATTAAGATCCATTACTGTAATATTTCCATAGCTTAATTTATCATCTTCAATAATTGGTTCATAATCTTCTTGAGAAAAATTTTGGGTCTTTAAAACTTCACTATCCGAATTAACAGTATACGCATTAGTTTGGTAGTCATTATTGAAACTTACAAATATGAAAGGTACAGAAAATACAAGGATTAAAGCAAATATTGCTATTATTTTTTTTTGATAATTATCCATTCTTCTCTTCTATACGTGATTTGTATTATTTAAAATTAAATGAAATTAAATAATTTTTTGTTAATTTTTAAATTTTAGTTCAAAAATCCATATTGGCTTAATATTATAGCAATATTTAAATTTAGCTAATTTATTTTAATTTTGTTTAAAAACACTAATAGAGTTAATAATTTAAAGCTTTTAAACTTCAGAATATATAGATTTTGAGAAATATTTTGGAAAAAAAATGCATTAAGTATATAAAGATATAAATGAATTTTATCTGGAAACTGATGTAAATGGCAAAAAGTCCTGATCGTAAAACTTTTTTACAAGACCTTGAAGGCGCTGTCGAACATTTCATCGATTATTCGAAGAGCACATATAATAACATCATCGCTATCTCTCATAATGATGCAGACGGCATAAGCAGTCTTCAAATCATTCAAAATCTACTTCATAAAATGAAAATGAGTAATGATTATTTTATATATAATCGTTCTGTTTCCTGGGAAAATTATTTAAATGGTATATTACCAAAACACCAGAGTGATAAAACAGCATTGATATTTACTGATGTTGGTTCTAATTTAAGTGAATTACTTCCCATAATTAAAAGAAGACAAGAGCATTTTTATATCTTAGATCATCATGAAGTGGAAAATATTATTGACTTTAAATCTTTACCTGATAATCTACATTTTATTAATCCTACTATTTATGGATTTGATGGATTAGATCACATAGCTGGAGCAACATTAACCCATATGTTTGCGACAAGTATTGATCCTTCATTAATCAAATATGGATGGTTAACTGTAATAGGAATAGTTGGTGATTCCTTAAGGTCAATGGATAAACTGCAATCCTTTAACAGAGAGATATATCGAGAGATTCTTGATGAGGAAATAGTAGAGGATAAGGAGGGTTTAATTTTGTTCGGAAGTATGCATGATACTATTAAGAATAGTTTAAAAAATAGTATTTTACCTTTTGTACCAGGATTTAGTGGGGAAAGTGATGTTCATATTAAAACTAATTTAAATAACATGCATATTGATGCTAATAAGAAATTAATTGATATCGACGATAATGAGCTTCAAGAATTATTAAAATTACCCAAATTAGCTAAGGGGAACTATACTATTTTACCCTTTAAATCAGGAATGTTACGATTTGCCTTTGAACACGCTTTATTATTAAATATATTATCTTTTAAGAATATAAGTGCTGCGATTTCTATTATACGACAGAAATCAATAACTCGCTATGCAAAATTAATTTATGATGAATATGTATTCAATTTAGCAGCAAATATGAATAAACTTTCCAATGATTTATCGAAATTTGAAACGAAAAGCGCAATTTTTATCGATGCAGGTAATGGCAAAATACCTCCAAGTAACTGGTCTGATACAGCAAGTTTTAGTATGGTTAATGAACTAATTAATCCAAATAAAATGCTATTTTTAGGTGGTCTTGAGAAAAAGACTCAGATGATTAAATTAAGTATTCGATGTTCCAAGAAATTT
>CAYUTF010000184.1:0-1062 GCA_964447495.1 uncultured archaeon | reverse complement strand
TTATAAGAGTATTTGTAAAGCCGAATTCAAAAAGACAAGAAATTGCACCAATTCATTTAGAAGATGATTATCTTACTGTTTATTTACGCTCGAAACCAATTCATAATAAAGCCAATAAAGAACTTTTATCAATAATAAAAAAAAAACTACACAAATGGACATCTTCTATTGAAATCTCAAGTGGTCTAAAAACTACAAATAAAATTATACAGTTAAAAGTGGAAAAAAAAGTTACTAAGAAAGAAATTCTAAATCTTTTAAAAAATTAGACTTTAATTTAACTTCCAATTTTCCTCATCTTTCCACATTTAAGACAAGTAATAAAATGAGTCATTCCTTCGTCTGCTCGCCTAGTCTGTCTCGTTTCTAAATGAGCTTTATCATAACCACATCGCGAACATTTAAAATTTTTTATACTACTCCTTAAATTTTGTTCTTTCCATTGCATAACGTCATTAAGATTTGTAACTTCTTCACGAACAGAATGATCAATCGTTGTTTTTACTTTATATGCATTAGATTTATTCTCATCGAAGGTTTTAATGGCTCCACATTTACATTTAAATACCGTTTTTCCATTTATTTTTGATGGAAGCATCATGCTCCCGCACTCATCACAAAATTCCATATACTCTTCCTCCATTATATAACATTTAATTAAAATCTAAGACCAAATATTAAAGCACAAAAAATAATTCCCGTTAGAATATCTGCTGTTGTGCCCGGGTTTAATTTTCCTTCTTCTTTTTGTAGGTTTAAATCAAGTTGGTTTGTCTTTTTTAATCCTTTAATCGTTGTAATACCTCCATTTTGAATAATTGCTCTAGCACAATTCTTTAACTTTAATGCTGCATCTTCACCTGATTTCCGAATTACTAATGTATCATTATATTCAGAAAGCAATTTTAAATATGTATTTACCACTGCAATATTTATATCATTATATTTTCGAAATGTATCTATGAAAAAGGGTAGCCCGATATCAAGAGTAATTCTAAATCCTGAAGAATACTCATTACTTATTAAATCATAATGTTTTGATATATCAAAAATTTGCTTTAA
>CAYUTF010000183.1:0-3884 GCA_964447495.1 uncultured archaeon | reverse complement strand
AAAGAGTTTTATATTCCAAATAATGGTCATTTTGATACGACTGAAGCTAATATTATGGCTAACCAGATTCATCCAATTAATTTATTTTCAGCAAATCTCTTTGAAGAGTTTCCCGTAGATCAGATAAATCTAAAGAATCCATTTAAAGGAAATATGGATGTAAAAAGATTATGCGATTTTATTGAGGAGAAAGGAGTAGATTCTATCCCCCTGATTTATTTAACTATTACTAATAATACCGCCGCGGGTCAACCGGTATCTATGAAAAATATAAAAGAAGTTAGCAAAGTGGCTCATGAACATAATATTCCTCTCTTTTTTGATGCCTGCAGATATGCTGAAAATGCATATTTTATTAAAGAATTTGAAGAGAAATATAAGAATATATCTATTCTTAGCATCGTAAAGGAGTTATTTACATTAATAGACGGTTTTACTATCAGTTTCAAAAAAGATGGTCTAGCTAATATGGGCGGAGGATTATTCTTTAGAGATAAGGGAGTATTTCATAAAAATTTTTCAGGAGAGGGAGATATTGGAATAAAACTGAAGGAAAAACAAATATTGACATTTGGTAATGATTCCTATGGAGGGCTTTCAGGTCGAGATATTATGGCCCTTGCTGCAGGGTTATACGAAGTAATTAAGGAACCATATCTTAGGGAAAGAATTAATCAAGTAAGAGATTTTGCGCGAAAGCTAGCTGAAAATGGTGTCCCAGTTGTATTACCTGCAGGTGGTCACGCTGTGTATATAAATATGGATAAATTTTTTGCGGATACTAAAACAAAAGTTGAAGATTTTAAAGGGGTTGGTTTGACAATAGAATTAGTAAGGTATTATGGCATTAGAGCTGCTGAACTGGGACCATTTTCTTTTGAATGGGATAACAAAACCCCAGAAGAACGTGAAGGAGTTTTAAATTTTGTTAGATTTGCTGTTCCTCGAAATGTATATAATATCCATCATATCAACTATGCTGTCGCAGCAATTACGGAACTTTACAAAAATAGAGATAAAATACCTAAAGTAAAAATATCTCGAGGGGCTAAATTACGCCTTCGCCACTTCCAATCAGGACTTCAACCGCTATATTCTTAGGATGATGTTATCATAATATCTTCCTATAAATATTTTTTTATCATTATTTATTTCGTGCGGATTACGAGAAATTAGTTGATTTAATATTGACTATTAATTTTTTAATTCTATTTTATTATTATGTCAGATTACGATTTTGAAGAGGTTAGAATCCTAGATAACTTTTATCAAACAAGCAGTTTTTATCCAATGCCCGTTGTTCTAATAAGCACGGTTTCTGAAAGTGGGAAAACGAATTTGGGGCCTTATTCTCTCTGTTTTCCTTATATAATTGCTAAAGATCATTCGATGATCCTCATTTGCAGATCAAATAGCAATACGGCTATAAATGTTCGACGCACTAAAGTTTGTGCGATTAATTTCATTCCTTATAATAAAAAATATCTGAAAAACTGTGTTATGTTAGGATTTCCGGGAGAAACAACTGAAGAAAAGATGGTTAACAATGAATTCACACTAATTCCCTCTCAAAGAAATGATGAGGAACGAAACCCAGGCATTCAATATCCCCAAATAGTGGAAGAGGCTATACAGATTTTTGAATGTACTTTACAGGAATCTATTCCCGCATATCATAGTGAAGAAACCCTTGAAACTCATTTTATCCTTAAAATTGATAAGATACTTATGAAAAAAAAGTGGAAGGAAAGTCTTTTTGAAGGAGACGAATTTCCTAATTTACCAATTGATTTTGGTTTTAGAAATAATGTGAATTTTTGGTTTTCCAAGCATTCTGGACCTTATTCTGAACCAATACCCAAAGAAAAAGGAATGGATTTTAATTCCGTGAAGTATGCTACACAAAGAGTGGATTCTGATATTCAATGGACTGACGATGCTTGTAAAATGTTAGTAAAAGTTCCTCGAATTTTCTTAAAAAAAGCAATTAAGGGATGTAATGAAATCGCAAGAGAAGAGGGAGTATTTCTCATGACTCCAGAACTCTTGGAAAAAATTCGAGATAAACGGGCAAAAGAATAGGGAAAAATATGATTTATGATCTTTCTTTTTAAATGAATTATTTTTTCTTCTACCTCTAACTTCAAATAGGGTCTTGAATAAACCAAAAAGAATGATGCACTAATATGAAGTCTAATTTTTAAATTTCCAGAGTTCTTAATCTCTTAGAAATATTCTTTCTCTTCAGGATCTTCATAAAGTCATCTTCTTTTTGCTTTAATCTACTTAGAAAAGTATCTAATTTATCAAAGTTGCTAAACCAATGTTCTTCTCCATTTACAATAATCTTGACCCCCTTATGGTCAACATTGTTGATAATTGCATAGATTCCACCGATTTCAGAGTCATGTTTGATAAAAACTTTTTCCCCATTTGAATTAACCCCTTTTTCATTCCCCTTTTTGGCCCAAAACTGATTCTTAAGAAGGTAACTTCTATACATACTCATTTTCACACACACAACCTATATTTATTTTTTTCTATCATGGGTTATCTCAATATAGCAGATAATAACCCAGAGAGTAGTATCCAAGTAATATAAAATTGAGATCAATTATAGAACCGTGTATTATCTATATGTAATCCAGATATTACGCGATTTTTAATTTCATTGAAACCAATTAATTTACTTAGATGCATTATAATCAAAAATCTTAAAATTCCTATTTAAATGGGGAAGTAAAGGAGATTATAGCATTTAATGCAAAATTTTTACTAAGGGTAGATTTCGACTGGAAGTTTGTAATATCGTAACGTTAAAAAGAAAAAAAAAAGTGTTTTAAAAAGCTTTACAAACTATTATTTTTTAGGAGATTAAGGATTAAAAGATGTGTTAATAATGATGAATGAGGAATTGGAATTCTTAGTATCTATTTATGATGGATTTCTAAACACTAAAAACGATGAGACAAAAAAATTCTTGTGGAAATTGAACACAATTACAAATACGATGAAATTCTCAAATGATCAGACTAATGATGGTTTTTGTGAGAATGTTTTGAGAATGATTATGACTCTTTTTCATAATTACATAATTGATGAGTCTGAAATTGAAGGCAAGTCCAAAAGTGAGCCTTCTTTTGATGATCGTGATATGATTCTCCCAATCTTGATAGAAGAATTTGTTTAAATAAATAAATCTTAAATAATCCTCATTTAAATTGCTTTTCAAATTCCCATACTGAATCTTGAATTGTATGGAGATTTTTGACAACTTTCCCTGAATCTTTCTTATTCATTTGATCTGCATCATACATCGATTTTCCAACTGCTAATGCACGATCATGAGTTTCATCCACAATCCCCACAATATCACCTTTTTTAATTGAAGGATCAATCTTTGTGATTCCTGGGCGCATGATATCTGCGCCATTTGCTACATACTTAATGGCGCCTTTATCCACAACCACTTTTTTTAAGTTAACTTGCTTATTTAAAAGAAGAGTTAAAACAGGGATGTATCCCTCTTTTGATTTCCAAAGTTTAAGTACATCATTTATAGCAAATAATATATCTCCCGCATCAGTTTGGATTTGTTCTATTCTAGCTTTCTTAGGAAATATTTGATCCAGAAATTTCTCATCATATTGTTTTAATATATCTTCTTTTAATTCCCTAATTTGTGATTTCTGAATAAAATGTCTTTGTTTGATGTTCATATATCACTATCTAAATAACAATGATTACATAAAAACCTTTTAATTTCATATTCTTATATTATTATGTTTTATGAGCAAAGTTTATACCTCTGCAGTAGTTATAATCCCTCCAGAAGATACTTGGGAACAAATTCAAGAAATCCGGGAAAAATATGACCGAAATTT
>CAYUTF010000182.1:0-3887 GCA_964447495.1 uncultured archaeon | reverse complement strand
GATCAGAAATTAGGCTTACTCCCTCAGGAATGGCCCTAAAGCTTGGAAAATCGTTGATATCAACAATATAGGGTCCATTATCTGTTAAAATATAATCTAATCCATATACTGACATACCACACTTTCTTCCCAATCGTTTAATCCTCCTTTTGAAGTCCTCTTCAATAGGTACACGAATATGAACAAATTCTAAGGGGGATAAATTGTAATCAGGATTTAATCGATTATGTGAAACGACAGAAACGACCCATCGGCCTATTACATAGACCTTATTAATTATTTCATGCCTTCCTAAATACTCTTGGAAGAAAAGATCATTTTCATTATAGGAACGAATATGTTGAAAGAATTCTTCAATATTGTTTGCGATCCCAATTATCCTATCATTTTTTGGGAAATTAGGAAGATTATGGAAATCCAATTTTATAATTATTTGTTTTCCTTGACGTATCGCATTAATAGCTTCACTAGCAGAATAAAATGTTTGAGGAAACTTTAATTTCCCGCATTTTTCTTCTAAGAGTCGAAAAGTATTCCTTCGACTTTCACACATCTTTACTGAATGTACACTATTTAATATTGGAATATTTATGGCAAAATCTTGAAGTGCATTATAAATGAGTTCGTTTTCCTTCTGAGTGGTAAGTTTAAGAATGATGTAGGATATGGGGTACTTCTTTATCTTTTTCTTTAAATCTTTAACTTCAATGGTTTTTTGGTTATTTCTAATCAAGTCCAAAACATATATATTGTAATTTGTTAATAGGAATTTCTTAATTTTATTGAAAACTTCTAAATCTCTATTTACTATTGCTAAAATATATGTTTTCTTGATATTATTAGCCATTAATAAAACCCTATTATTTTGATTTCTTTAAAACAAACTAAAATATATAAATATATTGATAATAAAGGCGGTTACAAGTGCTCGATCAAGCTAGCTTCTTCATTCTATTCATAAAAATTAAGGCATTTTATGAAAAGTTCATTTGAAAAGAAAAAATAAGTTTCTTTTTTTTTAATTTTGTTACCTTTTTAGGATATTAGAAGTTATTAATACGAGACTTAATTATAACATTTAAGAGAATCATATCAATTAATTAAAAATTATTTTAATCTGGTTTAACAGGTTATAAAGTTGAAAAAGTTAGGGCTTATTATAGACAAATATCATTTAGAGAAAAAGGCGCAAGAATTTATACAATATATGAGAGATAAATGTGAGTTATCTCAATATATTGAAGAAACATATTTTGTAGATTATAAAGAGCATAATTTTGACGAAGATATATTTTTTGTTAAAGGAAAAGGAGATTTGATTCTCAATTTTGCAAAATTACTAGAAAGGGCAACGGATATCCCTGTAATTAATTCTACCAAAGGAATTTGGTTTGCATTTAATAGATTTTTAAACAGCACCCTTCTTAGAAAGGCAGGAATTAGAGTCCCTGAATTTTCTCTTAATCCAAAAGACGATAAACCCCCTTTTCAAGATTATATAGTTAAAAACGTTAGAGATCAAGATAATTACGCTTTTGATCCAGAAGTCCAGATAATAAATAATCATGTTATAGTGCATGATAAAAGAGCTTTAGAGGAAACTTATGAAAAAAACGCTCTTTACAATTTTTTATATTATCAAGAATATATTGAAAGTGAATTTGAATATAAGATTTATGGTGTCGGAGAGAATCTATATTATTATAAGCAAAAACCGCTTTTAAGAGAACCTAATAAGATGAAAACACGCACAAAAATTGAACCTATTACTGAATTAGGAGAAATTGCACATAAAGTTATGGAACTGCTTGATTTAAAAATTACATCCTTAGACTTTTTAAATTCTGATGACAATATTTATTACTTGACTGATGTTAACTCCACTCCAAATTTTAATTACATGAGTAATGGCCCCCAAATTATTGGGGAATATCTATTATCCCAAGCAAAAAGATGAGGAGACGGATATATGAAAATTGGCATTCTTTCAAAACGAGAAACGGGATTTGCGGAAAAAATGCAGTCTTATTATGAGGAGAAGGGATTTGAAGTTACAATCTATACCTCAAGAAATTTAACTGTTAATAAGATGCTTTTAGAAAATGATTTTTATATTTTAAAATCTAAACAATTGCTTTTTCTTTATGCTGGTTATTTTCTCAAAGCAAATAATATACCTGTTATTCCAGATCCATCTATTAGTTATAAACATAAACATAGAATTGAATCATATTATTCAATAAGAAATGTCGGATTAAATACTCCAGATATTTATTTAGGAACTCCCAAAACCATAAAATCACAATTTAAGCAGTTAGATTATCCTTTTATAGTTAAACCATTGATGGGTTCAAGTAGTGAAGGAATAAGGATTATTAAAAATAGTGCTGATTTTGATTCTGATGAGAATAAAATACTATATATCGAGAAATTTATCGACGGCATTCATTATCTATCATACTTTATTGATAAACACATATGTGTGGGAGAAAAACAGCCGCTAAAAAATGAACATTCAGAGGTAAAGATTGTTCCTCCAGACGAAGATATTAAACAAGCTTTAATAAAATGGAGAGATAAATATAATCTTTTGTTTGGACATTTAGATATGATAAGAGAATATAAAACAAACAATTTAATTGTGGTAGATTCAGGAACATTTCCAGAATTTACCAATTGGAAAATAATTATAGATCCTGTATCAACTATATGCAATTTAATATTAGAAAGATATAGAGAAATGGCTAATATAGTATGAGTGAAAAAGATTTGGAAGCTCTAGCCTCAGAATATCAAAAAGTGAGGCTATATAAAATAAAACATTTTATATTTGATTTTGGTGGAGTATTAATCGAAAAAGCTTTTGTTTTAAAAAATTTACTGAGTTTAATTGAACAGGATTTTAAAATTAAAATTCCCGATAAGGATGTCGACCCTTATCTCAAGAAATTACGAAGGAGACTTTCATCAGGCATCATATCTGCTAAGACGTTCTTAAATCTTATTGTTGAGAAATATTATTATCCATTTCAAAAAAATAACGGAGCATTACCTCCAAAAAAAGTAAATATTGAATATTATTTAGAGCTTTGGTTTAACCTATATACTGAAGTGACCAATTTTTCATATAAGATGGCAGAAATTGTTGAGCGTTTACATAAAGCGGGATATATTGTGAGTTTGATGTCAAATACTTATGATATTCATGCGAAATCAAATGAATTAAGAGGTTTTTATGATATATTTGACAATGTCTTTCTTTCAAATGAAATAGGTTATATTAAACCAGATATGGAAAAGTATAAGTATGTTTTAAAAAAGTTAGATACAAAGCCAAAAAAGTGTGTTTTTATTGATGATAAAATGATCAACTTAATCCCTGCACACCAGTTAGGGATTATTGTTATAAGATTCGAATCGTTAGAAAAATTTAAACAGACATTAAAAGAAATTGGAATTAAAGAAATAAGTCCAAATTTACGAAAAGAAATAAAGAAGAAATATCAACAATATAAATTGAAGAAAAAAGAGTATAAAAAAGCTAAGAAAGCATATAAAAAAGCAAAAAAAGAATATCTACATAAGAAACATAAAAAATCTTTAAAAAGAAGGACTGAATTTCAAAAAAAGAGATTAGAATATAAGAAAAAAAAGCACGAATATAAAAAACAAAAAGAAAAGAAGAAAGAATTAATTACAGAATTCAAGATTGAATAAAAATACAAGTAAAATGAGAGATTAATTCTAAAAAATTCTATTCCTTTGTTTTTTCTTTATCTTCTTCCTTGTTAAATTCTTCGACCTTTTGCATTACAGAATCTTTTTGTGTAGCAGGAATAGGCATTTTTTCATAAACTTCTATAAACTTAACATCCTCTATTTCATCT
>CAYUTF010000181.1:0-3949 GCA_964447495.1 uncultured archaeon | reverse complement strand
GCCCGGCACGGATTCGAACCGTGGTCACGGGGTTCAAGGCCCCAGATGCTTGGCCACTACACCACCGGGCTTTTTTGTTTAGAAACCTTAATTCAAATTTTTATAGTTGTAAGGTTTTAAATCTTGTTGAAAAAATTCTTTATTTAATAAATTTTTATTCATTTTTAAGAATTCAATCTCTTCTTTTTCATCTCGATATTCATCAGGAAGCATTTGGGGAATAGTATCAATAATAGGAAACCAACGATTACATTGTGGGCAAAAAATAATCCCAGTTTTAATCTCAATTTCGAATTTGTACTTATTAATAGTAACTAATTCTGGTAATATCTCATCTATATCAATTTTTTCCGAATGTTTAATGAATTCTCTTATTTTTTGATAAATCACAGTCTTGATGTTTTCGAGAAGATTTTTACTCCTTTCCATCCCAGATTGGTCAAATATATTATTTAATTCATTAATACTTTGAGAAATTAATTCAAGATATGGATTAAGTGAGGTTTTCTTTAAAATAATATTATCTTGTATTAAGAAATTCCCCTTTTCTTGATAGATTTTAACAATATTTTCTATTTTAATTTGTTTTAGGTCTTTCTTTTCACAAATATTTAAGATTGCCTCAAATTCATCATTTTTTGTTTCATATGAAAAAATATATAATTTTAAGGGATAATTTTTATCAATTGGACAAGCTAATATATCAAATAACCATGGCTTCATACAATTTTTCACATATTAAAGTGATTTATAATAGATAGCTTCTTAATTGTTGAATGTGTTTATCTATTGTTCTATCTATTCTATTTCTTCGTCTAACAAAGTCATCCGACAATTTTTCGTACGCTGCTTTCGAGGGTAAGCGTCCTCTTTTATATCGAGTTTCTAATAAATTTAAGCTATCATCAACACTTACACGTTCTGCATCTAAAACGTCTAACTTCTTTATAATATTCTCAAAAGTTTCATTTGTCTCCATAAGGATTTTCTTGAATGGTAAAAGCTCTTGCTTGATTTGATCAATCTTGGTCCCATTCTTTGTTAAAATATTGCTATAGGTCTTTTTCGCCATCTTTTTACGTTTTGCTTCTTCTTCAGCTCTACGGATTTCTAGCGTTAAAGCATTTTTTTCTTCATACAATGAACAAAATTCACGAATTTCATTAATTGGAATAAATTCCCTTTTAAATTCATCTTTTTCTTCTTTTGTTTTACGAGTTTTGATTATGACAACATAGATTGACATTATTAAAGCTATTAATAACATTATTATTATAGGACGTAAAAGTAAATTAAAAAGATCAACTGTGAAGTTAAATTGTATTAGATATCTCTCAATAGGACTTACATTTTTAGAAATGAATGTTAAAATAGTTGAGCCTCTTGAATGTTTTACTGCATCAGGAGTTATGGAGATATATTCAATACCATTAGCCCCTTCAATGATTATGTTTGTATTCTCTTCGATTGCATAAAATTCATGAGTGGTAGTTAGCAAATTTATCTTTACAGATTCCTCTAACCAGTTTAAAGAAGTATATTCTTCAAAGGGTAATTTATATTCCACTGTAAATCTGTACTTAGATCCAGGAATGAGCAATGCCCTATTGCTGGCTAAATTAATGGAAAATGTTTTTACTTCAGGATTATCTTCATTATCAGTTAAATCGGATCTTTCCAAATCACCAATATCATCATAGACATAGACATTTTTCGATGATTTTGGAACATTAAGCGCAAATATTGGAATGGATAAAACACCGATATTTTGGATAATGATTTCTTCTCTAATTCTAATTATTCCCCATGCTGAAATAAGGATTTCGCGGTTTACTGATTCTATTTGCATTTGAGTAACTTCATTATCTTGGAAGGTAATGGTTATTTCTTTCTCGTCTTCTTTAATATTTCCTAAAAAGGGATCAAAATTATCTAGTACAATACTTAGTTTTAAATCATATGAATAAATATTATCGAGAATTTTAATCCCTATATCCTCAACCCTCTCAAAATCACTTACCACCGAAGTTGCAGGCATATTGAATAACGTTTCGACATGTTTTTCTGTTTTATAAGGCAAAATTGGGAAAGGATTCATTGAAAAGTCGATATTCTGTTCGTCTAGACTTATTAAATAATAATTTGGAATATTAATGTAAGTATGCAAGAATGTAACAGTTATTTCTTGATTTGGTAAAAGTGGATTATCGAAGTATATAGTTATCATCTCGTTATCATTCATAATTAAATTCGATCTTTCCGCAAACAACATATTTTTACTTTCCCCCCTTGCTCTAAAAAATATTAGATTATCCACTAAGTTCAATGGAATACCAACCAGAATTGAAGTAATGGGATTGCTATTTCTATTCAATAAAGTCAATCTATCTCCTATATTTATTACACCTGAACCACTTACATTTACATTTCTCAATACATCAGTCATGATTATATTTTCAGCGCCTTCCAACCCAGTTGAAGTATATATATCAACATGCTCATCAGAAGTAAAACTAGGACTCTCAGGAGGTATTTGAAAAGAAGAAAAAATAATTGCAAATAGAAAGATCCCAGCTAATAATATTATTTTACCGTTTTTTCTTATCATAAATTTAATCATATCATCCGTGAATTATCTAAAATAATTAAAACACTAAATAAAAATTTATTATATTTTTTTTCTTTGATTCAAAATAAACCTTAATATTTGTGTTAATTTATAATTAAATAAATATTGAAATATTATTAAGTGATTTAAAGATGTCTTCACGTAAAGTTCAGTCGAGACGGAAAAAAAGAAGGAGCGGGAATGCTCCCATGCCTCTAGCCGGAGCAGGATTAATGAGGTTTTTTGAAGATAGTTCTATTGGTATAAAAGTTGGGCCTATTACTACTGTAATTTTTGCTTTAGCCCTAATTCTGATAGTGGTTTTCGCTTGGTTAGGTGTCTTTAATTGGTTATTTGCATAATTTTAAACTAATATTCTAATTATGAGATTCAAAGAATTTCAAAAATTAATCGAAGAGCTTTATTTTAAGAAAGATAATGCTAGAGGAATTAAGGGTACATTCATATGGTTAATCGAAGAGATTGGTGAACTTGCTACATTATTAAATAAGGATGATTTTAACCTGGAAAAAATTTCAGAAGAAATAGCAGATATCATTGCATGGACTTGTTCTATAGCAAACTTATTAGAAATAGATATCGAAAGTGCTTTAAGGCAAAAATATCCAGATAAATGCATTAAATGTAATTCTAACCCTTGTATATGCAGGTTATAGTTAATTAGAGTCATTTATTTAATATTTAAAATATTTTTAAGAGGAAGGGATTAAACTTGGAGGATAATAAAAATCATTTTACTTATATTCATCCTAATGCTGTGATTCATGAAGATGCATTTATTGATAATTTATGCACTATAGGGAATGCTGTAAAGATTGAAAAAGGAGTCTATATCTCTCAAGGGGCAATAATTTATGGTAAAACATTGATTAAAAAGGGGACATATATTGGTGAAAATTGTATTATAGGACATCCTCAAAGAGAGAGATTAAAGAGAATAGTTGAGAGAAAGATAAAGAAAACAGATTCAACAGGTCCCTTAGTATCCATAGGTGAAAATAATGTTATCCGTTCAGGAACAATCATATATTCGGACGTTCATATGGCTTCAAATTGTCAAACAGGACATAACACAATGATAAGAGAAAATACTAGAATAGGCGAAAATACCTTAATTGGAACAAATACTATCATTGATGGGAATGTTAGCATAGGAAAGAATGTCAGTATTCAAACAGGTGTTTATATTCCTCTTTTTTCGGGGATTGGAGACAATGTGTTTATGGGACCTTACAGTAAGCTTACGAACGATAAATATATGATGAGAAAAAAATTCAATTTAAAAGGACCTACTATTGAAAATAATGTATCAATTGGAGC
>CAYUTF010000180.1:0-3987 GCA_964447495.1 uncultured archaeon | reverse complement strand
GCCTGTATGTGAAAAACCAACACCAGAAAACGTTCGAAGTCATGAACTAGGTAATCTTTCAGAGGCTTCTGCAACTGGGTACGGGAAGGCTCAGGTGCAAACCCATGAAAAGCGGAAAACTGAAAATCTAGGAAAGCGGTCTGCTTCACATTATGTAACCCAAGCGATAGTCCATGCGAAGTATTATGAGTCTTTAATACCAATTGAGCATGTAAAGAGGCGGATTCACCATAGAACGTTCTGGTATTTTTAGAAGAATTAATGGAACGTTATAAAAAACGTTTGTTAGAAGGTTGAATGAATAAAGTATAAAAAATATAATAAAAATTGTAAAAAAATAGGTGATATATGATTATGAGCAAAAATAAAAAGATTGGTATGTCTCGTCGTGAGATAATAATCTTAAATAGTTATTTAAATGGTTATATGAGATAAATTTTTTTTTTCTACTTTTACTTACTTCTGTATTTTGATATTTTAACTTCACTATCAATGATATAATTAATAATGTGTCTGCTTACGTTTATTACTCTTTTTTATTAAACTCTCGTGAGCTTCTCTTTTCGAGTTTTTTTTTAACAGGACAGTAAACAGGTCCACGCAAAGAGATTCCCAAACAAGCATTGCAGTTAGTACAGAGAGGAGGCGAAATATCTCCTTTTTTCCAACGATTAGGAAGATTTGGTTCATAGACGAGAGGTCTACTCATAGATATAAAATCTGCAATATTTTCTTGTAAGAATCTTTCTGCTAATAGAGGATTTCTTATTCCCCCCATTAGTAAGAGTTTACTATTTCCCATATATGCTCTTAAGGCTTTAGCGTTTGGTAAAAAATAATTTTCATCATCTTCTGTTTTCATAATCACAGATGGAAAAGCTTTCATTCCGCTAACTTTTAAATTAGTACGTCCACAAGTTGGCTCGATCGCATCATATCCCAAATCTACTAAATTTTTGGCAATTTCTGTACCTTCCTCAAGAGTTAATCCACCTCTAAGAAAATCAATAGTATTTAATTTTATTATTATCGGAAAATTCTTAGAAACTTCATCTTTAAGTTGATTATAGATATCTATTAAGATTCTTGAACGTTTTTGAGTATCCCCTCCAAATTCATCCGTTCTTTTATTTATTTTAGGTGACAGAAAATCACTGAGCAAATATCCATGTGCAGCATGTATTTGAACCATATCATAACCACATTCATAAGATCTGCGTCCGGCTTCTACAAATGAATCGATTATTTCATAAATCTCTTTAATTGCTAATTCTCGAGCCACTCTTTTCGAAATTGGATCGGTTAATGGAGAAGGACTCACAGATTCACAGTCTGGTTTATATACTTGGCTTCCAGTATGAGCTATTTGAGCGGCAATCTTAACTTCAGGATAATCATGAACCTTTTCCACCAACTTTTTTTGTCCTTTTTCATAAGAATCATCATATATACACGTCATATTCGGTGTCGCATTTCCTCCCGGATGGACTGCTATATATCCTGTAATTATCAATCCTATACCTCCTCTTGCTAATTCATCATAAAAATCAATAAGTTGGTCAGTTACATATCCTTCTTTAGTCGCTCTCGATTCAAACGTAGCAGATCTTACTAAACGGTTTTTAATATTAACACTTCCAATATTAGCTGGACTAAATAGAGTCTTTAATCTCATTTTTCAACACATTGGTTCTTCCTATAATTTAATATTTTCTTTATTATATAAGTTATACTTATAAATATGATTATTCTTGTGTCGTTGATATGACTAATCATTCCACTCCGTCTTAAGTTTCTTACTTCTAGTTATTAGATATTTATATATTTTCTTATAAATTACTGTGTCTAGAATACACGCAATAATTATATACATTATTCCACCTATAGGCATTAACCAAAAACTATTTGTAGTGATAATATAGATAAACATTGGGATAAAAGGAATGAATGTGAGACCTAAGACTAAAGCTGTAATTGCTCCTGTGCTTCTATAAACTCTATATTCAATTTTAGAGAGTTCAAATCCTTTTTTTGGCAAATAAACGATACTAGTGAAGAAATTCAGTACTAAACCGAATATTATAACCATAAAAATAGTTAGAATTAGTCCTGTAACTTCATATCCCGACATTAATTCATCAGATATGAAAAAGAAATATTCACTCAATGTGAACATAATGGTTAAACCTACAATTACAATGATATATATAACCCTTTTTGGAAGTTCTACAAGTATAAAAATACTATCAATAAAAAATCCAACTATTCCTGTTATAAAAAATAATATCATTAATGATGAAGGATTAGCAGCAATATTAGGATTAATTGCTAAATTTATAGCAGAAATGATTAAAAATATCGGGATTGGCAAATTTAACATTAATATTATTGTTTGATTTTTTTTCTTAATATCAGCACATAATAACGCTGTAGTACCCATCCATAACCCAAATCCTATAAAAAAAATATACGCACTCATCGGTATAATGCCATAATCAAAATCGATAACTTCCTCTTTATGCATGATAAAATATCCATTAAGTAGGAGAAAAAAAGATATAATATAGAATGTAAGTGTTAAAAGGATTTTAAAATGCAATTTCAAACAAAATTCCACCTAATAAATTGAATCTTCAAAATAGTATAAATAAATTAGGATTTAAGGAAGGAATTAGGAGAATTTTCTAATTTTGATTACTATTTTTTAAATTTCTAAGCTCCTCAAGGGCTTCATCTGCTTTATGAGAATACATTTCACGTCTTCCAGGTAAAAGTCTATCTGTAATCAATTTTCCTTTTAAGTAGCATTGTTCTGCTTTGGCGAAATTTCCAAGTTCTTTATAACATTCTCCCATTCTTGTGTACGTTTGATATGCAAAAAAGCCATGGGGTTCGATCCGTAATGCTTCTTCAAATTGTTTTATTGCATCCTCATAGTGATAATAATCCATTAATATTTGACCATAGGAATCATATGCATTCCCATTATTTGGATACATCTCGACTAACTTCCTAATAGTTTTAAGTGCTTCCTCTTCATCTCCTAAACTTGACAAGAATATAGCTTTGTTATTGAGTAGAGTTGGATGTTCAGGAAAATTTTTTAATCCTTCTTCTGATATCATTAATCCATTTTCAAAATCATTTATTTTATAATAGGCAAATGACTTCATTGTGTATAAGTAGCATATATCTTTAAAACCTATACTAAACAGCTCATCAATAATCTGAATTGCCTCCTCATCCTTTTGAGAAGACATCAGAATGAAAAGCTTGGCATAGATAAGTTGATTTTTGTTTGGGATTAGTTCAAGTGCTTGATCAACCGCTTCAAGAGCAGCTTCATACCCTTTAACTCCCAATAGAATTAGACTTTTTAAATGATAATACATTGCCTTGTTAAATGCTAAGCTTTCCATTTCGATAGTTTTATCGATAAATCCTACAAAGGGTTCATAGTTTTTCTTTTCGATGTTCTCATCGTACAAGATACTATATCCCAAGACCATCGCTTTTGTTATATAGGATGTTGGGTGGTCTGAATAATGTTGTAAAACTAAATTTGATACTTCTAAAGCTTTCTTGAATTTTCCGCGAGCTACATAAGCAAAAGCTAAAGTAAAAAACGCAGCAGGATCGTTATGCGGATTCTTGGTAAAAAGATTGACGCCAATATCTTTTATTAAATACTTTTTTGCTTCCTTATATCGTTGATAAAGACATAAAATCAACGCTTTTGTCACAGATAAATCTAAATCGCTAGGCTCTAACTCTATTGCGGTATTAATAAATTTCATAGCTGCTTCAGGGTGTTCTTGTCTTAATTCTTGGTTAAGCGCATAGATCATTGCTTTCGTTCTTAATGTAAGTGTATTATTTGGATTTAATTTTAGAGCTTCATCTACTAAATTTAATGTTTCAACGGGAACTCCCTTCTCTATTAATAATTGTGCTTTCTGACATATTAACATAAAATCATTTGAAATT
>CAYUTF010000179.1:0-4002 GCA_964447495.1 uncultured archaeon | reverse complement strand
ACGTAGAAAAGATCGGCGATATGTGCCAATTCATCGATAGGCACGTTGTCATATCGTTGCGATAGATAGTTGAAAGCAGAACGCCAATAATTTGAAAGAACTGATATTCCCACTTCGATCTGCTTTAGAGCCGATGAATAATCATCTTTTTGCAAATCATTCATGGTGTAGTTTTTTCCAGTTCTCTTGTTAAAATCAGCTAGAGTTACAGGCATAACCTGCGTCAATCCCGACGCGCCCGATTTCTTGTTTATCAACCCGGGCCGTCCCCTCGATTCTACATGTATCAGGGATACAATGAGATCCGATGGCAGCGGTACTTTCTGTTTGATCAATTCTTCGACGACGGCGCCGCGCCATTTTTCAGAGGCTTTGTTTACCATGTTGTTCGAATCATAAATTGTGCGTCATTGTTCGTTTCTGACTGAATAGTACCAGCCAATTTTGCCGCTACTTTGGCTTCGTCGACTTCCATTTCCGAAGCTTTTATGATGCAAAAAACACGCAACACTTTTCCGCCCGGTATCGGGAGATGAATGTTTGCAGAGCTGCTCGAACTGGCGGGAAACCAAAGATCGTTTGTGTTTGCAAAATCATCATATGGTGTGCCCGGTAGATAATCGGTTATGGCGGAAAGCCCAGTAGAATTTACCCACGGGGAAGCGACCCAATGAACATCGGAAAGCCGAAAAAACCACCTTATTTCCGTATCGAAAAGGAAAGGGTTCCCGCAATTGTCCGATATGGAATAGACGGTTTCTCCCCTTTGTAGAAATTGTTCAAACGACTTTATGACACCCACTGAACCAAACGGCACGGGAAACCTTGAAAGCTCTACTAACCAGTCAAGAGCGCTTGACGGTTGGACGCTAGGCGTTGTCTTAGGCAGTCTGGATTGATGATATCGCCTCGTCGTGGGCAATTGCCATGAAGACTGCTGACCGAGCCAACTACTGGCCTCCAGACTGCCTCTCCATTGCTCTGATACGGTATTCATCAAAGCTTTGAAGCCATCTATACCGTCGTTTCGAAACTTGGCGATCGATTTTGGCGTTACGGTGATGATATTCTCCGAAATCGCCCGTCTCATCAAAGCGGCAGACTGATGAAATTCTGGGTTGGACATTAATAGCCCCTTTTCAGATAAGTTTGCCCCAATCGGCAACGCCACCAATGACGATCTGCAAATTGAAAATAGGCTCGGTGGGTTCCGGTGTCAGTATTCTCGTATATCGATTTGTGACACGGAAGGTCAGGGTTTTTGCCCCCGGGTAGCAAATGGGCAACGGCAACTCTACCATATAACCGAATTGAGCACCGCCAAATGAGGCGCCAGCGGCTATCGGTGCGTGTTGATAGTTGCTTTGTTCGTCTTTCATCTCGATGTCATATTGACCATCCTGATAAAGCCCCGAAGTTTCTGGGTCGGCTGTGTTGCCCATAATTTGGTGACCAAGAAAAAGCCAAATGAACGGCTGATTATTGATGGTCACACTACCCACCTCACTGCCGCCCGCTTCCAACGGCACCGGTATTTGGACCGGGTAGTACATTGGGCGCCAGGGACCGGGATCGGCGTCGAACCTTGATACCAAGGCATTTTTTTGCAAGCGCTGCATCGATTCCATAACGACTCCTTATTGCGACGGGGCAATCGCACCGGGCGCGTGATATTGACCGCGTTGCTGTACTTCCCTGAACCCATAAAGCGAAACCTGAATGCCCCACCTTGTTTTCAGTGAAATGAAATCGGTAGCCTCACCACCTTCGGTGTCACTGGCTTCGGCGGGAAGATACCAGCTACGAGGCCCTATCCAATTACCGATCACCGCTTTCGCGTAGGTCGATAGATAGAGGTTACACTCGATCGGGGTGTTTCGAGGTATTTGAATCGGCTTCGGAAAGGGAAACCGATTATCGATCACGGGTTCGCCGTTGCTACCCGTGACAACTTTCCACGGGTCTTGCATTGGCGCGGGGGCGGTTGTCGTATCGAAATACGAAACCACTCCCCCTCCGCCACGGGGGCCATAACCGGGTGGTGTTGCCAATGCTGTGTTTTCGACAATGACATCTTGCTGAACTCGAAAGTCCAAACCGACGTGTTTCGCCAGATCCAACATCCAAAATGCGTGTGCATTTTCGTTGTACATGGACGGCGACACGATCACGCTGAAATCGCTATCCGGCATGATCGGCGCGAAAAATCGCACACCAAGAGAAATGGCTTTGTATACGAAGTCTACGTTGTCCGCAGAATCCATATTACAATAAGCCAAGTGACTATTTCCGATTGTGCGACTTTTGAAAAACGTATGTTTTTCGTTGGCCGCAAAGTCGACAAACGATGTGAACCACCCGTTGATCGCTTTTTCTTTACCGTACAACTCTTCGCATACGATGACGGTATCGTATAGCGGATAGCTTTCGGCAACATTCATGTAGGGTTCCATATAATTTTCTCCTATCAACACAATCACAGTATCGGCCCAAAAGCCTTAACTATGCGTGATATTGACCTCTTTGTTGAACTTCCCTTCGCCCCATAACCATTGCCTGGATAAAGAACATTGAAGGTTTGTACGCCACGACTTCCGATTCCCCGTCTACGTCACGAAATTGCATGTTTCCCGGTCCCCATAGGTGCTGAAAACAGGTTCTCGCCCATTCCACGAAACGCAGGGATACCGACATAGTGGCACGCCGTGGGATACCGATACCGTCGGGAAACTCCCAACGGTATTTGAGGTGGGATCTTCCGAAGCCACCGATTGTTATCGAGGTATTGTGTCCCCCTTGAGTTGACATATCGCCCTGTGCCATGGCCGATCCTACGGGACCGTAACACGCTGGCAACATGCCGCAGTTTGTTTTCAGCCTTTCGTCCTGGTTGACCTTGAAGATCGCCGAGGTGTGTTGCGGAAGTTCCGACTCCCAAAAAGACGATAGGATATCTATTCTACCCGGGTATGTCAGTTGTCCGAGCTCGCCAAGCATGCTCGAGCACGACGGCGCGAAAAAGCCAACAGATACAGAATCGACAGTAAGCGCGAAAGGCACTTGATCACGACTTTCCTGGTTATTGTAGGCCAGTCCGATTGACTTGTTTCGTGTGTTGAAAAAAGAAATTTCATCGGATTGACCGAGGTCATTGAAGGTTGAAAACCACCCGGGTATTGGATGCGCGAGCGAATCGCACCAGGAAGAAACGGCAACGGTATCATAAAGATACCATTGTTCTTCGACGTTTCGGAATTGCATCTACTACCTCCTTAGAAATGAATCAACATACCGTTGATCCATCGCCGAACCCAAAGGGCCGGGTGTTACAAGTGCATCTCCGAGGGGGCCGGGTGCGACAAGAGAATCTCCATAACCACCCTGCATTCTCGAATTTTCGGTGAGTGGATACCACTCGTAATCTTCGCCTAGAATATAGGGTTCGCCCTCGCTATTCGTTTCGATCACCCCTGGTTCTCTCGATTGTCCAAATTGCCCACCCCAAAATTCACTTGGCGCGATCAACTCGTTTTGAACGAGTTTGTAGAGCATTAGGCTCATGCCACCTTCGAGAACCCGTTGACCCGAACCTGGTTTGACCATATTTGCGATGATAGCAGCCGCCGCGGCGCCGCCAGACCCCTTGAGATAGCTGGCATAATTCCAGCTATTCGGATCGGTTTCAGAGGCGGCTTCCCCGAATCTTTTTGCTGCCCACTTTGCGGCAAACATGCCGATAGTACTTACCGGGATATTTTTGAGTGCCGTTTTGAAATTGAGACCGCCGAAAGCCCTCCCAGCGGCTGCCCTTCCTACACGTCGAGCCCTTGACGGGTTGCGACGGGGAGCACGTCGTTTGATAGCTCGTTTCCTTTTGGCCATTGATAAGCCTCCTTTTTTCGCGGTTGCGATGTTCTTTCTTACCGACGCTTTTTTCCGAGCGGTTGTTTTCCGAGCGGTTGTTTTCCGAGCGGTTGTTTTCCGAGCGGTTTTTCGCCGCGT
>CAYUTF010000178.1:0-4133 GCA_964447495.1 uncultured archaeon | reverse complement strand
TTTATTTAAATACGAGCAAGGTGAAAAATAAAAGTGAGTGAAATGCAAAAAATGATAGTTTGTTGCGCTTTAACGGGTTCTCTTACGCAACGCAGTCAGAATCCTGCTTTACCTCATACTCCAGAAGAATTAGCCAAGGATGCTATTGAATGTTATGAAGCGGGAGCAACTATGGTTCACATTCATGCCAGAATGCCTGATGGAACCCCTACCAGTTCCCCACAAGTTTTCTTAGAAATACAAAAGCTGATTAAAGAACAATGTGATTTGATTCTCTGTATGTCCACTGGAGGTGCACCAGGAATGACTCTGGAACAGAGATTAGGACATATTCCTGTATGTAAGCCGGAATTTGGTTCATTAAATTCTGGTTCAATGAATTTTGCGCTTGCAAGAGGGACGACTGTCCTTAAAGAAATTATATTCCCAAATACATTTGAAACTCTTGGTAATTATGGAGATACATTTTGGGAAGCGGGAACAGCCCCAGAATTTGAAGTATATGATGTAGGACAAATAAATAATATCCTATTTGTCACAGAGCAAGGCCATTTTCATCCTCCACTCAATTTCAATATTGTTTTGGGTGTATTAGGGGGTGCAGCACCAACTATGGAAAATCTTGTTTATATGAAAAATCTAGTTGAACAAATACCTGGTGCTACTTGGTGTGTTACAGGTATAGGAAGACATCAATGGCGTTTAATAAATCAAGCAATGCTTTTAGGAGGTCATGTGAGAACAGGACTTGAAGATAATATCTATGTGCAGAAAGGTGTTTTAGCTGAAAGTAATGCTCAGATGGTCAAAAAAGTTATTCGCATGGCAAAGGAAATCGATCGCGAAATTGCTGATTTAGATGAGGCTAAAGAGATGCTTAAAGTGCCTCGGAAAAAATATAGCTAACTTACTGAGAAGGATTCATTAAGATATTTTTATTTTATATTCATTTTTTTATTTTAATTAGAAAGAGAATTTAGTTCGAGGGAAGTTAAGCTTAATTCTTGGGTTCTGGTAATTTTTTACTTTATCTCATTTCAAGAGTTAATTTAATTACACATCTTTGAATCGGGATGAAAACTTTTTATATTAATTATTCGATATTAATTTATTCAATATATATATAATAAAATAGAAAATCTGAGTACGAATTATGGATAAAGTTGCAATAGTGGGCGTAGCCCAAACAAAATATGAAAAAGATAAGATCGAGCAAACTTATTTAGAATTAGTATTTGAAGTAGTTAAAAAGCTTCACAATGACTTAGGAATAACGAATGATGATGTTGGCTCAGTTATCACAAGTTCTAACGATTTTAATGATGGAAGAACAATAGCAAATATGGCAATTCAAGATGCGGTAGGTTCAGTCAGAAAATCAGAATCTAGAGTATCTGGAGATGGAGCATTTGCGTTTATTTATGGAGCAATGAGAATTTTATCTGAATCGTATGATACAGTCATGGTTGTATCTCATTCAAAATGTTCTGAAGGTGATCAATATCTTATCAATAACTCTATTTTTGATCCTTTTTATCAGAGAGCATTGGGATTAGACCAAGTCTCTGCCGCAGGTTTAATGGCAAATATGTATATGACAAAATATGGGATCACAGAGGCACAAGCAGCGCAAGTTGTAGTTAAAAATAGAAAAAATGCGTTAAACAACCCATATGCTCATCTACAGGAAGAGATAACAATAGAAGAAGTTTTAGAGTCTCCGATGATAGCCTATCCTTTAAAAGAACTTGATTTACCACCATTTTCTGATGGGGCGGTTGCGATGCTTTTAACAAATGAAGCGAACGCAAAAAAGTTTACTGATAATCCCGTTTGGTTTAAGGGATATGGAAGTTGCACGGATAATTATTATCTTGGAAATAGAAACCTTACAGATTTAATAGGGCTAGAAGGAGCGGCAAGGCAAGCCTATCAAATGGCTGGAATTACCGACCCCGTTAAGCAAATTGATGTCGCTGAAGTATATGATGCTTTTTCTACGCATGAACTGATGAGTTATGAAGCTTTAGGATTTTGCGGAAAAGGTAAAGGAGGCCACTTTATAGAGAGTGGTGAAACACAAATGGGTGGGAATATTCCAGTGAATCCATCGGGTGGAGTTTTATCTAGTAATCCTACAATGGCAAATGGTCTAATTCGGGTTGCTGAAATAGCATTACAATTAATGGGTAAAGCAGAAAAACGTCAAATTCCCAATGCCAAAATAGGATTAGCAAATGGTATGAATGGAATTTGTTCGCAGGGAAATATCGTACTTATATTTGGAGGTGAATAAGAGATGCCAAAACATGATGTTGGAGTAGTTGGAATAGGACAAACTAAGTTTAGAAGTAAAAGAAGAGACGTTAATATCCCTGAAATGATATATGAAGCAGTTAAAATCGCTTTAGATGATGCACAATTAGAACCAAAAGATATTGATGCGATTTTAATTGGAAATATGGATCATTTTGAAGGAATTAACTTTTCTGAAATGTGGACTGGTGTAGAGGCAGCTCCTGGATATTTGAAACCCGTTATGAAAGTTGCTACCGGAGGAACGACTGGTAGTTCATTAGCAATATGTGGATATCATTATATTGCATCAGGAATTTATAAAAATGTTTTAGTTGTTGGCTGGGAAAAATTAAATGAAGGCGGAGCTACAACGGGGATCATTACTGCTTTTGATCCTGTATGGGAAAGACCTTCCTTAGCTGGTGCCTTAGGACCACTCGCTTTAATGGCAGGTATGTATCAAGCTAAGTATGGTGCTACTTCTGAACATGCAGCAATGGTGACGGTTAAGAATAGAAGCAATGCCGCAAATAATCCATTTGCTCATCTGCAAATGCCCAATATTACCATAGATTATGTTCTAAGCTCACAAGTCATTTCATACCCCTTAAGATTGCATGATTGTTGTCCACAAAGTGAAGGAGCTTGTGCCGTTATTTATGCTAATGAAGAAGAAGCAAAGAAAATAACTGATAATCCCGCGTGGTTTCAAGCTGTAGAAACTGCTCATTATTATACTTATGGTACAGATGATAAAATGTTTGATCTTCCCACCGCTACAATTGCTTCAAAAAAAGCATATAAAAAAGTGGGTATTGAAAATCCTATAAGAGAGCTTGATGTTGCAGAGATTTATGAACCAACTTCTTGGAGTGAATTAGCATGGACTGAAGCGCTAGGATTTGCTGAACCTGGTAAAGGTCCAAGATTACTAGAAGAAGGTATTACTCAAATGAGTGGAGAATTGCCTGTGAATCCTTCGGGAGGTGTATTAAGTACTAATCCTATTGGTGCAACAGCATTAGTTAGATTTGCAGAGGCAGCAATTCAGGTAATGGGCAGAGGTGGAAAAAGACAAGTCCCTGATGTTGAAAGAGCTTTAGGTATGGGATTTGGTGGCAGTCTTTGGACTGAGATTGCAATATTAGGAAAAGAACCCTTGAGGTGACTGAAATGAGTAAACATAAAAAAGATTATTTTGAAATTAAATGGAAAACCAACCTTCCTTATCGATACTCTATTGGTAATTTATCAGTTAAATTCTTTGAAGAGCTTAAAGAAAATAAAAAGATATTTGGAAGTAAATGTCCTAAATGCGGAAAAGTACATTTTCCTCCTCGAGGAGTATGTGCTGATTGCTTAGTCGAAATGAAAGTTAATAATATGATTCAACTATACGACACAGGGACCTTGGTAGGATTTACTGTCATAAATTACCCATTTGTAGATCCGCAAACAGGAGGCATTCGTCCTTTTCCCTATGGTTATGGCTTATTCAAGCTGGATGGCGCCGATACGTATACAATGCATTTTGTTGATGAGACTGATGTATCAAAAATGAAAGTTGGAATGAGAGTGAAAGCAGTTTACAAAGAAGAACGAGAAGGAAATTTAGGAGATATCCCTTATTTCAAAATTATTAGAGAAACTCCAAAACCAAAACCAAAAAAGGTAGAAATTATGGAGGAAGAAATAGACGAGAAGTTAGTATTTAGAGGGAGGATAAAAGTTCCATATAAACATGTTGCGGGAGCTTATGTAGAGAAATTTATCACGGAAATTGACAAGAACCAGAAAATTATGGGAACTAAATGTCCAAAATGTGGTAAAGTATA
>CAYUTF010000177.1:150-4139 GCA_964447495.1 uncultured archaeon | reverse complement strand
CGACGCCATCACCACCTATCGTTAGACGCCAAATGGCCTCGGGAGAGTTTGTAAGAAGCTCCCTCGATACTGGATCCTTGACGTATCGCCATCTCCGAGTGAACTCATCATATACCTGTCTGAGTTGACCGATGAAATCTTTTGGACCGGCTTTTGTCGCGATCGCCGCGGCAAAATTGCGGATAGGCGGATAGACACTGGCTGCCCTTATGGCAGATCCCATGCGTCTTATTGTCTCGCGCATCTGGTTTTCATTACCGCCGTTGACCGAAATGCGCTCTATTTTGGCAGGGTATGGTGTCAAATTCTATTCATTGGTAACCCCGTTTTTCATTGTCATCTTCAATATCGGTATCGTCATCTTCCATTTCCGCATACTCATTTAGGAAATGGCTTATGGCTTGCTCACGTTTACCGATATCCATTTTAGCCAAAGACTCGATAATCGTTTCGGCCGCTGTAGACGGGTCCATATCGCAGATCGAATTTGCGATACTCGATGGATTTGATTTGACCGAGGGAAGCGGCATGATCTTGTTCGGATCAAAATTCGAAGCTGGCGGCGCGCTTTTGGGGCCGACTATTTTTGCCTGTTTGGGCTTTTGCTGCGGGTTCAAAACCATTTTCAAAACGTCTAGAGCTTGCGGGATGAAATCCATTTCATTTTGAATCGGTTCGGTCCCCATAGATTTTTTAAATACATCGGACAATTGAGACATCATGGTCCCAATTTGTGTGATATCGGTAAAAGGGGATGAAGATTTATTTGAATTTGCCATCTGCATCATAATGGCGATATCATTTTGACGGCGTTTTTCGGCGCTTTCAAACCATTTTAAAAGAAAGGGGAGTATCGCGGGCAAAGAGGCGAAAATTTTTTCCAATGACTGCGATTGTGGCGCATTAACGACAACTGGCTGTGATGAATTCATTTCCGTTTCTTTTTGATCCGAAAACCGGGCAACTTTATCGTATGGATATATTTTTTCGCCAAAACGCAATGGTGGGTAGGTATACAACGGTATTTTGTAGCATCCCTTAAGAAGCCCTCCCCGCGCGCGAACTTTTGCCGATAGCAGTTGACCTCCCCAAGTATTGATAAAGTAGGGAAGGTCGATCAACTCATCTGTGACGGTAATTTCTTCGAGAACGCCAGAACACCACGACGGCTTAATGCGTTCGATCAGTATCGATACACCTGGCTGTAAGGCGGAAAAAAACGAATCAAGTCTATTTATCTGTTTGTCATATTCTCGTTCGTATTCTGATTTCTCGGGTTCCTCTTGTTCGTTTTTATCTTCGATTTCCTCACTACTCATAAATCAAATTTGTAACGAAATCATTTGAGCGCAAATCAGGAAATAAAATTATTTTTAGAAATAATTTTACAACAAACCCGGTTATGGCCCGGTTGAATCCCGGTCGAGCCCCGGTCGAGCCCCGGTCGTTTTGTTACAAAAGAAGGTTCTATTGCGGAAATTTTATTGAAATTATGTTTGGGATATCTTTGCAGAATTGGCAAAAAAAGAATAAAGAATAGAGTGATGTTGCCATGCTAAAAACAACGTCACTCTGTTAGATTCGAAACTCACCGTAGTTCGAATCAAATAGAGAGTCAAGTTTTTTAAACAGCGTTGTTTTTTTTCATGGCAAAAAAAAGCGGTCTTTTTTGATCGGTCGGTAAAATTCGACCGATACAGGATATTTGTATCCTTCAAAGGAGATCTAGACGTTATAGGGTGCAAAATCGCATACGGGAGAATTGTAAAATGCGTTTAGCTTCTGTAAATTTTGTCAGAAATATTGAATTCTCGCAATCCGGAATAAACGGTACTGGTACATTATCGGCAAGGGCGCGGCGCACTCTATCTGTCTATGTAGCGGCCGCAAAGATGGGTTACGAAGGCATTTCAGCTCCTTTGGGGGCGATCGCCGACGCCGTCTATAGGACGTCGTTTGGCGAGGCCGCTTCAATTCGCACGTTGCAAAGATCAAACAGAGAATTGGAAAATGCAGGATACATTAGAATTGGAAATTTAAGAATTGGAAAGAATTCTAGGTGCGCTTTAATTTTCTTCTGCTTGAGCTCTTTTTCTTATTGGCTTCAAAGACGGCAAAAAAATGTTTCCCCGCTGCCGCAACGGAAATCATATGAGGAAAGGTGCGATAATTCCCCTCATGCGACAAGTTGTCGCACCTTCGATCCTACTAACTACACAGATCGTGTAAACTCTAGTTATATTAATAAAAATAGTGATAAAAAGCAGCACGCGGGCGCGCGCGCGATCAATAAATCAAAACAAAAGAGGAAAAAAAGAAGCGACGTTCTATTTTCGCTCGAAAAAGTACTGAGCAATTCAGGGGGCGACTTTTGCAGACAAGAGCGCCGGATGATAAGGGCGCGGGCGGGGTGCGAGGTCAAAGCGATGACGGCGGGAATAGAAATTATCAATCATACTGGAATAGATTGGGCTTACTGGGAGCGCCGTTGGAAAGATTTTTCGATCGAAGTGAGAGAATCGACCGTAAAAAGAGAAATCCTGCCTCTGTTGTCCGGTGACCATCGCGCCGCCCGGGCGGATATACCATCATCGACGGGCACCGCGCCGGTAAAAGCAATAACGGAAAGGACGCAGCCCACTAAAGACCAAATCGAAAAAATCAGAAAAGAAATTGAGAAAAAAATGTCTTTGCCTGCCGCAGCACCGAAGCGAGTTGAAAAAAATGAAAATCTATTGGAAATTGACGATGATATGAAAATATTAATCGCTGCTAGGGAGCGATGTAGAAGAAAAAATTGCGGTTAGGGGATTGTCTATCCAGATAGTGCCGTCATCGATGTAACCTCTTAAGACTGCCATAGACCGGTGTCGGGTATGTCGTGATATGATTCTTTCTGGCACGCCTCTTGAGGCGGCCTCGGTGGCCATACCGCGCCGCAACGAATGCGCTGAAAAATTGGAAGCGTCCAAACCTGCAAAAGAGGCATATCGTTTGACGATCTTCGATACCATTCGATCGTCCAATTTGCCGATTGCGGGCCAATGCCATCGGCCGCGAGCTCTATTTCCCAATGAGGTAAATAGATATTCGTTTGGCGGTAAAGGGATACTTGATCTTCGATCAATCCATCGCTTTGTCAAAGCGACCGGGCAAATTTCAGCACCGAATGGAATAGCGATTTTGCAGCCTTTGCCTTCTTGATCAGTTTTTGATCGATGAATATCGATCAACAAACCCCTATCTTCAAAGGATAGATCTCCTATTTTGAGATTACACAGTTCAGATCGTCTCATCGCGGATGACCATCCGAGCGAAAGAATAGCGGCGTCCCTAACACCCATGATAGTTCCGTCGCATTGCGCAATCATCTTCTTTATTATCGTAAAATTTATTGAACTTGCTTTTTTGGGCGCAGTTTGTTTACTGCGTTTAATACCGCTCAGAATAGTAGCTATTTTCTCGTTTTTAGTTGGACTATCATATCCAGAAAATTTATGAAGCATTGATATTGAAGTGACTTTTCGAACGATAGTTGATACCGCCGATTTTTCAGAAAGTGAAGCCAGGTATAGGCATATTGTATCTGTATTTGCGGGCAACGCTGGCAAATTCATAGTATCGCAAAATTCTAAAAAGAGTTTCCAGTCGGTTCGATAAGCTTTTTTTGTTGCCAAAGAAATGCTTTGTTCGCACAGTTTTTCAATTTTCTTTTCTAGATTATCGATCGTCGTTATTGAATCCATTTACCACCTCGTTTTGATATTTCTATATCATAATCGTGACGGGCAGTCGCCTTGGAGCTCACCCGGGCGGGGGCCGTCGAGGGGGGTTCCCGGGGAGCTTGCCCGGGCGGGCGCGGTGGCCGTCGAGGGGGAGATCTCTCCCGATCGATGGCGGGGGCCGTCGAGGTGGGGGGGTTCCCGGGGAGCTCGCCCGGGCGGGCGCGGTGGCCGTCGAGGGGGAGATCTCTCCCGATCGATGGCGGG
>CAYUTF010000176.1:0-4154 GCA_964447495.1 uncultured archaeon | reverse complement strand
AGTAGTTCTTCAGTTTATCCTCTTTATGAAGTCACTCCATTAGAAGGGATGATTAATAGATGTAAAGGAAGAATTGTTATTGAAAATTCAGCTTCTAATGCAGACGTTACCATCATATTTGCAGGATTAAATCATAAGCTTGGGATGGATGCTGAGGACCAAGATAAAGATTCTTTCGATTTATCTGAAGAACAAGTTAAATTAATAAATCAAACGGTTGAAGTGAATGAAAATACGATAGTAGTACTAATCAATGGAAGTCCCATTGGAATGAATGGTTGGATAGAAAACATTCCTGCTGTAGTCGAAGCATGGTACTCGGGTATGGAAGCAGGAAATGCAATTGCCGATGTAATCTTTGGAGATATTAATCCATCAGGAAAACTACCAATTACTTTTCCGCAAAACCTTTCTGATTCACCAGCTCATAAATCTCGGAGAACATTTCCTGGTAATGATGAGGTTCATTATGAGGAGGAAATCTTTGTCGGGTACCGTTATTTCGATAAAAATAACATAAATCCACTTTTTCCTTTTGGATTTGGATTATCATACACAAAATTTGAATATAAGAACTTAAAGATAAATAAAACCAAATTTTCAAGAAAGGATATACTTGTTATTGAGTTAGATATTATGAATACAGGTACTTATGCTGGGGCGGAAGTTGTCCAATTATATGTTCAAGATATTGAATCCAGTATAGAACGTCCACCAAAAGAATTGAAGGGTTTCAAGAAAACTTTTTTAAAACCTAATGAAGCATCTCATTTGAAGTTCAAATTGAGAGATATTGATTTCGCATATTATGATGACAAATCCCATTCTTGGAAAATTGAAAAAGGATATTTTAACTTATTGATTGGTAGTTCTTCAAGAGATATTAGATTAGAGGCTCAAGTTAATTATAATGGACCGACTGAATTGGTTAACTAAAAATTAAGTTTTTCATATTTATAAAAATTTATAATTTCAAAATTATTTGATACAATATCGATAGATATTCGTGTTAGAGGAATATGTTAAGAGTAGGGATAATAGGATGTGGAGATATTTCCAATTTAAACGTATTAGGGTACTTATACTCACAAGATACGGAGCTTGTTGCTGTATGTGACACAGATCTGAAAAGAGCTGGAGATAAATTAGAACGATGGGGATTAAGAACGCTTAAAATTTACCAAGATTATAAAGAAATGATAGACCATGAAGATCTTGATATTGTAGAAATATTAACTCCTCATCATCTTCATTATCCAATGGCTAAATATTGTGCAAAATCAGGAGTTCGTGGTATTTCAGTTCAAAAACCGTTAGCCCATACAATTACAGATTGTGATAAAATGATCCAAGTTTGTAAAGAAGAAAATGTAAAATTAAAATTATTTGAGAACTTTCGCTTTTATCCACCCTTTCTAAGGGCAAAAGAACTATTAAAAGAAGGTATAATAGGAGAACCTTTAAACTTTCGAATAATCACGATTGATCCCAGAGGACCTTCGATGTTTGTTGATTTAAGCTCTTTAGGTTGGCGTCGAAGATTTGAATTCTGTGGTGGTGGGCCATGGATTTATGATGATGGCATTCATAAATTTTCAATGGCTCTTTGGCTGATGGATCAAGAGAGCGTTGAAAAAGTCTATGCATGGATTGATTATTTTTCTGTTGTTGCAGATATTCCAAGTCATATTTTTTGGAAATATCCTACTAAAGACCCAAAAGATCCCCCTAAATATGGATCTATGGAATTTACCAAGGCGCCAAATGTCTATTATCCTAATAATTACTATACTTGTGATGAATTTATTGAAATTTCTGGAACTAAAGGTATGATGTGGCTTAATCAATGTACAGGAGGAGGAAACTTTCTTTCAAAAACACCACAATTTCCTCCAATTGTAGTGTATGTTAATGGAGAAGTCAAAAAATTTGGTGAAGATTTACCAAGAGATTGGAGATATTCATTTATTAATTCTACTGAACATTTTATTAAAGTAATAAAAAAAGGAGGAAATCCAATATATACTGGGGAGCAAGGAAAAAATCTATGCATCTTTGCTAAATTGCCTTACATTTCAAATCAGAACAATAGAGTTGCATATTGGGAAGAAGTTACTTCTGAAAATGAAATTGATCAATCATGTAATGTTAAAGCACCTCAAAACCTCGATGTAAAAGGATTTACGAGTTATAATCGAAACGTTAGAAAAGACCTAAAAAAGGGAATTAATCAAGGCCTAGTTAATACAGATTTTAAATATGATTATGATAAGTAGTTAGGACAATGTATCAAGAATAACCTCTTTTTCTTGTTCAACTGACATTATGGCTGCTAAGTTAAATTTTAACACCGCCCTTGCCTCTTCTCCCGATAAAATTGGACTTTTTCCCTTTTTTGCCACCTCTATTAGGTGTTTTGTAGCATTTATGAAACTATGTTTCCAATCATTTTCAAAGTTTGTATATGTCTCTACCTTTCCATCTCTAATTATGACAATTGGAGCAAATTCTTCTGATTTAGTCATTAAATTACCTATTGATGTTCCTTGATTGATTCTCATGATACCTCTTGTGGCAATGATTTCTATGAACTCATCTGTTGAATAATAAGGAGATGGAATTTTCATATCAGGCAATAAACAAAATTCCATTTGACCATATTGAGGAACTACATGCTCTTTACTTTGTTTATATTTAAACATCACATAAGCCGGAGCATCATTTCCTTTATAGGAACCTGTCCACGCAAATACCTTTTCGATCTCTTCATCTACAAACCATCTTGCTAAAGTGAATGCATGCCAACCATTATCAAATAGAATGGGGGACCCTTTAAATCCTCCTCCAACGCTTTCTGGATTATTCCTCCATTCTAGAGCACTTTTTGGAATCTCCCATCCACCATGACCTGCCATAGTAGTTTTAATTCGTATTGATGTTATATCGCCGATATAATCTTGATCTATTAACTCTTTAGCCTTTGAAATATGAGGAGCAAATATAAAATTTTCATATACGGAAAGTATCGTTCCCGAATTTTGACAAGCACTAATCATAGCGTCTGCTTCTTTTAAGGTTAATGCCATTGGTTTTTGGATGGAAATTACTTTTACTCCTTTTTTTGCCGCATAAATTGAGGCTTCAGCGTGTAGGTTATGAGGTAAAAGTATTTCAATAATATCGAGCTCTTCGTTATTGATCATTTGCTTATAGTCAGAATAGACATGGATGTTTTCATTTAGGTTAAACTTTTGAATCTTGTTTTTGGCTTTTTGAACTGTTCTATTACATAAAACAACAATTTCAGTATCTTTATTTACTAAATAGCCTAACACATTTAGGTCAAAAATAACACCAGTACCAATTATCCCTACTCTCAACATATCAATTAAATAAATTATTGCTAAAATTTATACAAGTCTATTTTTATAGAGAAATTTGTTTTGATTCTTTTAAGGAGTTAAATTACTCATATAAATTTTAATTCATACATTAAAATTTTATGATATATTGATTAAATATAAATTTATAACCATTTAATAGAGTTTATAGATGTTAAATAACAACGAAGATTTTGATTTTAGAAAATCATATGAACGAGCATTATATCTCGGATGTGGTTTTAGCTATGAAGATTTGAAAAAACCTAGAGTTGCGATTGTTAATTCATGGAATCAAATTAACCCTGGTCATATTCATTTAAGAAAATTAGCATCATTTGTCCATGAGGGAGTTAAGGAAAAAGGAGGGACACCCATGGAATTTAATACCATCGCTCCATGTGATGGTATTGCGAATTCGGGTAATTTTTCAAAATATATATTACCATCAAGAGAAGTCATAGCAAATTCTATTGAATGTATTATTAAGGCATACAATTTTGATGGAATGGTTATGCTATGTTCCTGTGATAAAATAATTCCAGGAATGCTAATAGCTGCTGCTCGTTGTAATATTCCGACGATTTTTCTAACCGGGGGAATTATGAAACCAAAACATTTTGAGACGGGATCATTGAAAGGGAAAACTTATGTTACATCTGATATTAAAGAAGCAATTGGAGAATATAAGGTGGGAAAAATATCTAAAGAAGATTTATTTCTAATAGAATCCCAAACATGTTGTTCTCCGGGAGCTTGTAATATGATGGGAAC
>CAYUTF010000175.1:1743-4177 GCA_964447495.1 uncultured archaeon | reverse complement strand
GATATGAAAGAAGGTGAACGATATCCCATTGGGATTTTAGTAGAAGTCGCAGGACCTGAATTAGAAGTGGATTTAGAAGCCGTATTCGAGCGTAGAGTTCATGAATTTTGCAACTTTGTAAACGGAATAATGCACCTTAATCAGCGATATACAAACTGGATGCGCCTTTCAAAATCTGCCTATGAAAAAGGATTTAATTCCTTAAATTTGCTTGGAACCATACTAATTCGATTATATAAAGCAGAGTTACCCATTATTAAACAAGCCCAAGTTACATTTTATACTGATCCAAAAGATATTATTAAACCCTATGAAATGGCATTGGAAATTTATAATAAAAGGGACGAAAGAGCTCGAACGATTCATGACGAAGATGTAGATATGTTCTATGGATGTGTTCTGTGTCAGTCATTTGCTCCTACGCATGCTTGTTGCATAACCCCAGATAGAACCTCACTATGTGGTTCTATCAACTGGTTCGATGCTCGAGCGGCAGCTAAGGTAGACCCAAAGGGCCCAATTTTCGAGATACCTCCTGGAAAATGTCTTAATGAAGAAGCAGGAGAATTCACTGGCGTTAATGAAATGATCAAGAAGCGATCTCTTGGGGAAATCGATAGAATTTATCTTTATAGTGGAATGGAATTTCCTCACACCTCCTGTGGTTGTTTCGAGGCTATTGATTTTTACATTCCTGAAGTAAATGGTCATGGGATAGTTGATCGAAATTATCCTGACGTTGCGATCAATGGCCTTCCCTTCAGTGCGATGGCAAATCAAACGGGGGGAGGTAAGCAGATGCCTGGCTTTAATGGCGTGAGTATACAATATATTGTAAGTCCTAAGTATCAAGCTTATGATGGAGGTATAGAGACCGTTGTATGGATGCCAAAAACCGTGAAAGACAGAGTTGGTGAATTTCTACCCCCAGAGCTCTTACCAAAAATAGCGACAGAGGAAGAAGTTAAGGACCTTAATCAATTAAAGGAGTTCCTAAAGGAAAAAAATCATCCGATTGTTGAGACTTGGGTTGAAATGGAAGAGGAGGAGGAGGAAGAGGAGTACGCGGAAGAGGGTGCTATGGTTCCTATGGGTACTATTGGAATGACAATTCCTGGTGTTGGTGGAGCTGGTGGGTTTAAAATTATCTTAAAAAACTGTAAAATCCATGCCGAGGCTGTTATAATTAAAAAGATCGAACCTAAAGGCAAAAAGAAGAAGTAAATATTCTCTTTTTTATTTTTTTACTATTTTTTAGACATTTTAGTATGATATTATTCATATAGTTCATATACTTTTGGAATGAGATTACCAACAGTCGAATACTTATAAGAGAGTAATGATTTTGGTATAAATAGAACTATATTTTTTTAGGGGATAGTATACCATGAATTTTAAAGAGGATATCGAAGAAGCGAAAGAACGCTTGGATGCATGGTGGAACCATGAGATGATTGATCGTCCCGTGTTCTCTTATTATGCCTCGAAGAAGAGAGCATCACTTGGAGGGTATATTGATGCCCGAAGTAGCGATTGGACTTTAGCACAATATCCCGAGAGTATAGAATCCGTTCTTGATAATTTTGAGAAACGGGCAGGAAATACATATTTTGGTGCGGAAGCAATTCCTAGTTTCATGCCAAATTACGGTCCTGGTATAATTTCAGCAATATTTGGTATTGTTCCTAAATTTCAGTCAGATACAGTGTGGTTTAGTCTCCCCACTGACCCTCAAGCGATTATTTCTCTATTAGAGAGTGTAAAATTAAATCAAAATAATGAATGGTATGATCGATTGTTAAAAGTGACAGAATACGCAGCAAAGCGATCTAACGGAAGTTATCAGATTTCTGTAAGTGATATTGGTGGTGTACTAGATACATTATCATCTTTTTTAGGACCTACAAAGACACTCCTCACTATGAGGCGTCAACCAGAAATAATTGATACTTGTAGAGAAATTATTCTTGAGAAACTTTTATTTCTATACGATAAATTACAAGATATTATAGAGCACTATTGTGATGGGTGCAATGCGTGGCTTAATGTATGGTGTAGAAAAAGGTGGTATCCCATTCAATGTGATTTTATTGCGATGTTAAATCCAAAATGGTTCAAGCGTTTTGCATTGCCAGATATAAAGGCTCAAATTGAACATATGGATTATGCGATTTATCATATGGACGGACCTTATCAAATTCCATATTTAAATGACTTTCTATCAATATCAAATTTAACAGGTATTCAATGGGTTCCTGGAGCGGGAAGGACAATACAAGGAGGAGAAGAGTGGATGCCCTTGTACAAAAAGATACAAACTGCGGGGAAGAGTGTTGTAATTGATACAACTCCGGAAAATGTTCATCATTTATATAATACTTTAGACCCGAAGAGGTTATATGTCAGAACTTATTATTATACGAAGGCTGTTTCT
>CAYUTF010000175.1:0-1643 GCA_964447495.1 uncultured archaeon | reverse complement strand
ATATTTCAGTTGTTCCACGGGCTTTTTTCATTTAAATAGGAATCAACTTGAATTAATTCAAGACCATATTTACATTGAATGAAAAAATGAGTTCTCCAAATAATCTTGAATGTCAACCGATAACTACGATTTCTTTACAAGATATATCGAATCACGTGATTAAATTTATTCATGCAAGTGATATTCATCTAGGAAGCCATCAATATGAAAATACTCTCCGTTCGGATGATTATATAAATGCTTTTGAGGAAATTTTAGCTAAAGCAATTGATCATTCAGTAAATTTTGTGTTATTGGGAGGAGATGTTTTTAATTCTTTAGAAATGCTTCCTGGAAAGTTGACTAATGTAATAGAAATTCTAAATAATTTCAAAAAAGCTACGAGTGGAGAAATACCAATAATTGCAATAGAAGGAAACCACGATATCAGACGCTTTTCAAGAGGAGTCCGATTCAGCCACCGAGATCAATCTTGGCTAAAATTATGTGCGAATTTAGGATTAATAGTACTCTTGGATGCTGATCTTCAAGCTCCTACAAACCTTATCTTTAAACCATATGATTTTGAAAAATGTGAGGGCGGGAAAATACAAATTAAAAATGTGGTTATCTATGGTACTCGTTATCTCGGAGAGGCACCAGTATCTACTTTATCTCAGATAAGGAAAGCTATAAAAAAGGAAAAAGGTAAATTTAACATTCTTATGCAACATTTCGGAATTGAGGGTCAAATGGCGAATGTTCCTGGGATTCAGTTAGAATTAATAAGTCCACTTCATCATCGAGTAGATTATTTAGCACTTGGGCATTTTCACAAGCAATTTATCCTAGAGGATTGGATATATAACCCTGGCTCATCAGAATCTGTATGTTCAATGGATTTTTTCCTGAAACGGGGGATTTTTTTGGTAGAAGTGAAAGGGAGAGAAGCATTTAGTAAAGAAGTACAAATAATAAAGCTAAAGAACCGAAATTATATTTGGAGAACCTTGAAGATAAGATACAAATTTAGGAGTAAAGAAAGTTTTTATGCCTATTTAGTAGAACATTTGAAAATATATTTTAAATCCCAAGACATAAAAAATGATCAATCAAGAGATAATTTTTCGTTTTTAATTTTAAAATTGGAAGGAATAAATCCATTTAAGAATAAAAATGTTAATCAAAAAGAGATTCAGAAGGTTTTAATTGAAGAGTTTCCTATTATCGGCGCAAAAGTATATCAAAAATTTAAATCTCGAGTAAATACTATAGTAAATTATTTCTAATACTATTTCATAGCTCATTAGCATAATTGGATAATATATTCTTAAGTCTATTCAAAGAGTTTAAATTTTATAAATAAGTTCGTTTGAATGTAATTATGTGCTTAAAATTGAATTTGAAGAAAAACAAGTTATTTGCAGCATTTAGTCTCATTTTCATTCTTTGGATAACATTTTTACTAGTGTTAGGTGTTTTAAATAGAAGGGTGATAACTTTTTATGATGCTCTCGCTTTAAATGACGTTTCCTCGAATTATGTAAGTGAACTCCCATTACTTAGGTACTTATTGGAACCATTTGCGATTACCGCATTTATTTTGGAATTTGAGTTTACATGGCTCTTTTCGTTTTTGATTTTTTATCCAATTTTAAGAATAG
>CAYUTF010000174.1:0-4186 GCA_964447495.1 uncultured archaeon | reverse complement strand
TAATAACACTACTAGTTATTAAAAATAGTTATTTACATAATATTAAAAAAGAAAAGGTAAGTACGTAATAAAATCCTATTTTAGATCCTTTATGCTGTTTAGCATCACACCTAACTGATCGTAGACTTCCAAGCGATATTCATAACCAATCTTGAAAAATAAAAGAGAAACCATTTTTTTCTCCAAGAAAGCATTAACATTAAATTGTTCCATTAACTTTGACCATTGTGTATCCTCTGAGATTTGTATTCCAACCAATATAACGTTATTTTTTTTTACTTTTTGAATGATATCAATAACAATTTCTTTCCATTTATTATCTATATCATCTCTGTGCCTCGCGTCAAAGACGATAAATACGCCATCAGAATCCTCGATTTTTGTTGAATCAAAAAGAAAGTTCTTGATGATTAAACCGTTTGAATATTCATACCTCCTATTATATGTGTCGTCTTCGACCTTCTCGCATTTATACAACTTATTTATTTCTGTTAAAATTTGAAGACCAGGACTCCAATAAGGATTTTCTGTAATAAACGATATCGTTAATTTCCCTCTTTCATTTAATATAGAATTGATTAATGCCATTAATTCTCCCCGTAATCTTTGCTCCTCCAACTCTTTGCTTCGCATAATATAATGATAAGCAATTAAGCTGAAAGCATCTTGAACATTTTCTCCTGTTAATGCGCTTGTTTCTATATATGAAATTCCTCCTTCGAATTGTTCACTTGATAATTTACTAACTAATTTGGCTCCTCTTTCATATGAAATCACTCTTTCTTGTTTTAGATCGGATTTATTTCCTACAATGACTAAAGGAATCTGACGATTATTAATAAATGCTTTTAATTCTTTATACCATCGTTCTACGTTATCAAAGGAATCTTCATTGGTTAAATCAAACACAATGAAAGTTGCTTGAGCTCCTTGATAATAGGTTTTTCGAAATCGTTTAAAATATTCTTGTGCACCCACATCAAATAATGAAAATAAAATTTCATTTCCATATAATTCTATTTTATTAGTTGTGACATTCAACCCAATAGTGGCTCTATAATCGTTTAAAAATTGGTTTTCTACGAATCTCCTTATTATAGAGGTCTTTCCAACTTCATGGTCTCCTATTATTATGAACTTAAAACGATATTTTCCTCCTGAATCTAATCGTAACTGATATAATTGTTCTTTTAGCCTTGCAGAACTTATGTCCGTATTAGTTTCCACTTCAAAATTAGGGATTTGTAGTTGAATCGACTCATTTTCGGGAGCAACTAATATCTGAGCGACTTTTTCAGCAAGAAAATATGCATAGGGGCTGATTTTATCAATAGAGCTCAAATTATTCAAAATCAAACTGAGTGTGGTATTTTCATCAATAGAAATAAAAAGTAACCGATACTTTTCCGTATCAAAGAATGAAGAACTTCCATACTGCTTAGATGAAAATTCATCTCGAAATCGATCTAAAATAGGATTAATTAATGCTGTTAAAACTGAGACTAACTCCATATCAACACTTTTTCTTTTTTCACCAGCAATTACAAAACCCTCGCGATCTGAAACAATTATTGCCTCAATATCCTTGTCAATAGCTAAAAAGTTTGTGAATAATTCTTTAAATAACTGGTCACTCTTTATTGACATCAATCATCGCATCGTGATATGATAATAATAGATAGAATTAATAATAATAACAAAGACTTAAAAGTTGTTAGTTTATAATTTATTAAATAGGTTATTGATAGGAATGGCAAACTGTATAATCTGTCATTTGGGAATTATAGAAGGTTTAGACAAATTTGAGATTTGCCCTAATGGTCATCCGACTCATTTTGATTGTTTAAAGGAATGGCTAGTTCATTCAAATTGTTGTCCTTTATGCAGTGAAAATTACCCCGAATCCTTAATCAGTAAATTTAGGGGCTTCCTTGAAAAAAAAGAGAAAGAAGAGCATGAATATCTTGAAAATGTATTAAAAAAAGATACAGTTAAGAAAATGGAAATTGTAGCTGATCAAGTCGCTTTCTTAAAGTTTATAGAAACGATTGATCAGCTAATAGAGATTGAAGAATATGAATATGCGTTATCTCGATTAGATATGCATAATGAATATACCATAACTGACCCAAAGGGGCAACAAATTTTGTTCCTAAAAGGGAAAATTAATTATTTACGAGGGAGATTTGATTTAGCTATAAATTTTTTATTTAAATTGGTAAAAGAGAAGTATGACTATCCCGAAGGATTTCTTCTTCTTGGAAAAGCATATGAAGCCTTAGGTTTGAAAGATAAAGCAAAATGGGCATTTGAAAGAGTTAAATAAGTTACTCCTTTTATTATTACTATATCATGAGGCATTTTTGTTTAACGATTGCCGGATCAGATCCTTCTTCTGGTGCGGGAATCCAAGCGGATATAAGGACTTTTGACAGAATTGGAGTACATCCTTTTTCCGTTATAACGGCAATCACATATCAATCAGCAAGCAAGTTTTATGGATTTAAATCTCTTTCAAATGAGTTAGAGAATCAATTAAAAGTGTTATTTGATCATTATCCTATAAAATATGTAAAGATTGGGATGATTCCAGATGAAAAATCAATTGAGATAATTACAAATTATATTAATAAATATGACCTCTGCACAGTATTAGACCCTGTTTCTATTTCAAGTGCAGGAGAACGATTAGCAAATGAAGGACTAGAGCATATGCTTGAAAAGAAACTTTTCCCTGCTATAATGGTGCTCACTCCAAATGTCCATGAGGCATCTTTATATATCAAAAAGGAGTTATCTCATCTAAATTTAAAGGATAAAAAAAAAATTGAAGAATCCGCAATGATTTTGCTTAAAAAATTATATGTCTCTAAAGAATCACACGCAAAAGAGAAAGCAGTAGTAATTAAAAGTGCTGGGAGCAATAAAAATGAGATCTTTGATTTGATATGCTTAAGTGAAAATGCTAATTCTCTCCCTAAATTTCAGATATTCAGGAAAGCAAAAATTCCATTGAAAGGAAATGTTCATGGTACGGGATGTGTATTTTCCTCAGCGATTACCGCATATCTTGCGAAGAATTTTCCAATGTATCAAGCAATTGAACTTGCTGAAAAGTTTTTTGATGAAAAGTTTCAGAAATTTATTGAATTACCAGACAGCGGGAAAATTCTTGATTTAGAAATATCAGACGAGAAGTTAGACGTTATAAGACAAATCAAAGAAATATACAACTTCTTCAGTAATAATAAGAAATTAAGTAGTCTTATTCCTGAAGTACGGATGAATATATCCGGTGCACTTCCAGATGCTATTGAAAAAAAAGACATAGCAGCTATAGAAGGAAGAATTACCATTGTGGATGGTTATCCCTACGCATCGGGAGATATTAAATTTGGTGTATCGGATCACACCGCAAGATTAATTTTAGCCGCTAAAAAGTTCGATAAGTCCATCAATTTTGTTATTAATTTAAAATATGATCCGAATTGGATTTTACTATTACAGAAAAAATCAAATCTACAGTTAGAGGAAATTAATAGGGAAAATCAGCCTCAAGAATTGAAAAATAAAGAGTTCTCTACAATGCAATGGATTATTCAAGAGATCATAATGCAAAAAGGGAGAATCCCTGACATAATCTGGGATAAAGGTTCTATGGGAAAAGAGCCAATTATCCGCTTATTTGGGAAAAGTTCAGATGATATGATTAGAAAATTAGAAACTATCACTGCTGCATTAAATTTAATCTAATATCTGAAATTCCAATCAATATAATTTGAAAAATTAGAAGAAAAAAAAAAGGGAAATTATTTATTCTTAATAATACATTACCCAAGCGGTCACGTTTAGCCATATACCTATTGCTGCTAAAAGTATGCATCCTAGATATATTTTTCCTGTTTGACGATATAGATTCATCGAAATATAATATAAGAGGGCAGCAAATGGAATAAATCCAAATAATTGGATAGGCATCATTGGTGCATTTTGCTAGTAATTTAAGGTGGGGCTTCCACTAAACCACATAGGAACGTATGCTATAAGGACGTAAACGCTTATTCCCCCAAGAGTTGCATATAGGATTTTTAAATACCAAAACGCTTGGGTTTTAATCGATTTTTATTCAGAGCATCCTTAAGTATTTTAATTGCACAGAATTCTCCGCACATTGAGCATACATCAT
>CAYUTF010000173.1:0-4194 GCA_964447495.1 uncultured archaeon | reverse complement strand
GGCCAAGCATCTGGGGCCTTGAACCCCGTGACCACGGTTCGAATCCGTGCCGGGCTATAAATTATTTCTTTAAGTTCCATATTAAAAAATAAAGTATTTAATAACAACAAATATTTTCTTCTTTAAATTCACATTGGTACTTTAATCTCATAAAAAGATGCAAAAATATGGTTCAATTAAATGATCTAAACTGGGGTTTTATAGAAATTTTAAATTTAGTTATTATTTTCATCATTGGATTTATTGTTACTATTTTAATTATACCATATATCATAAGATTCATGAAAAAAAAAAAATACATCGGTTTTGATATTCACAAGAACTCAAAACCAGAAATTGCGGAATCTGGAGGAATTTCTATAGTTATTGGCTTTTCAATTGTTTCAATTTTCTTAATCATCTTCTTCCCAAATTTTTTCAATGAGATTTTGATTTTTTCTTTAACTGTTGTTTTATCCGGAATAATTGGATTCATTGATGATCGAATTCGCTTAAGATCACGTTATAAAGTATTATTTACACTTTTTACAGGAGCCTTGATTTTTTTAGCAAATTTTATTGGTTTTATTAATATTCAATCACCAACAATTCCATTTTTAGGAAAATTAAGACTCACATTAATCTATCCCATACTAGCTCCGATAATTGTCGCTGTTTTTACGAATACAGTAAATATGTTAGAAGGTTATAATGGTGAAGGTTCTGGTTCGTGCCTAATAGCATTGATTTTCTTATTTATTTGTGGGTTGTTATGGAATTCTGCCGAAGCCGTTATTTTTACATTAGCAGCTATTAGTGTGATAATCCCTTTCTTTATGTATAATAAATATCCCGCTAAAATTTTTCCGGGAGATGTTGGAACACTAGCGATGGGGGCTATTCTAGCCTGCATTGCTTTATTTGCCTCACTTGAAGCAGCTGTTTTTTGTGCACTTCTCATTCATATCTTTAATAGTTTTTATGTTCTTTATTCCGTTAAGGGCTTTTTGGAAAGTTCAGATATCCAAGATAAAAAAAGCGATATTATTTTATTGGAAGATAATATAATTAAAGCATCTGATCAAAGAGATGCTGCTTTGACCTTACCGAGATTAATCTTAGCTAAAGGGTCCTTAAAAGAACCTCAATTAGTCTATAATATATATATCATTTCAATAATTTGTGGTTTTTTTTCGATAATTGCGACGTTATTCATGCTTTGGACAGAAAATATCATAGAGATATATATAATACTTATTCTTATTGCAGTTTTTGGATTTGTCACTCTATCCTTGCTCTTTAAATTTTCACAAATTCGAGGAATAATATATTTAATGATTATTCTTTTAGTTGCACTATGCTGCTTGCTAATTTTTCTTGATTTGGTAATAATGCCTATTGAGTTTGTTAATTTCAGTCTATTTGGATTAATTATTCCCACTGATTTAATAATCTCTTTTGCTCTTGTTTTACCCGTTTTAATAGTTTGGTATTATATTACTATTCGATACTTTTGGAGAGAAATAAGCAATATGAAGTTAAAAAATCAAAATTAAAATTTTCTCGACACTTTAATATTTTCAATTATACATCATTATAAATTTAAATGGTTTTGTATATGAAAAAATTAACTAGATTTTTTATCTTTATATTATACTTATTAAATTCCTTAATTATTTTCACAATTTTAATAATTTTCTCTCTCTTGTCAAATAAGTTAGATTTTTTTCAAGATTGGACGTTCTATGCAATGATATTATTATATTTAATTACTCTCGAAGAAATGTATCGATGGTTAAAACAAGGAAGAAGAAGTGAAATGAGTGATCTAGTTGCAATCCTCTTTTTTTTCTTTCTAATTTTCTTTTTCACAAAAGACATATTTACCTCAATTATTGGAGCTTTTTCAGTATATCTATGGTTCGGAATATTTGAACTAAAAGATTATCCTGTTTTGAATAAACTCTTAATTATCTCTTTAATTACCTATAATGTAATATTTGTTTCTGGTGTAATTTCGAATTATTTAGGAAATCCATTCATCTTTAATACATCTTTCGCATTTTCTTTTTGGATTATACTAGGTTTAGGATTTATTTTATTTGGAAGGAAATATATTGTTATTTGGAGATTTATGTCTCCTGAATATTTAACTCTATTGTTGTATATTATTGCGTGGTTAGCAGTTGTATTTATAAATCAATATACGCCGTTTAAGTTTATCAGTCAAACGCCTTTAAATTTTAGTAGTTTTTCCCTAATAGATTTATTTCTAAATATCTACTCTATTTTAATAATGGTAAATTGGTTAATTTATTTCGCTTCAGGGCCAATTTTAGACAAGTTATTGGGAATTAAAAAAATTATGGATGAAAATTTATTAGATTTAATAAATGAAGTAAAAAATAACATAGGGATTAAAAGGAAAGTCAAAATTGGTATTGGGAAATATCCTATTTTAAATGCTATGGCTTATGGCTCTTTTTTAGACAGAAGAATTGCTTTAATAGCAGAAGACGAAACAAAAATCTCTCAAGAAGAGGTTAAGGGGATTGTTGCCCATGAATTTGCTCACTCTAAAAAAAATCACACATTGATATTAACCATTATAACATCAATTGACTTAATTATCAGAATGCTAGTAGGATTTCCAGCAACATACTATGATTATACTTTTGGAAATCCTAAGATTCCCTTTTTTGGTTTTATATTAATTAATATTGCAATCTATATCTTAATCTACATTTTTGTAAGGTTTTTAGAAGGTAAAGCTGATCTCTATGCAAAAAAGAAAGGATATGGTAAAGAATTGGTAAAAGCGCTATATAATTTAGAGAGTTTCTATGCTAATGGACGTCAAATTGGGTTAAACACGATGTTATTGTGCGACGAAAAAATAAATCGAGAAAATCAAATTCTTAACTATATAGAAACTGCGGAATATATAAATTCATCTATAATAAAAGCATCAAGAAGTTCTCTAATTAGTAATATCTTGAATTCTCATCCCCCAACATATTTTAGAATAGCAGCAATTTTAGGAGATAATTTGTCCCCATCAAAAGAAGCCTTACTACCATTCATTTGTTTAAAAAAATCAAAATTAAAAAAGTATGGAATAAAATTTGAACCAGCTCGAAATATATTTGAGAAAATTGCCAATACTAAATTTTCTCAATTTTTCCATATTGAAAATATTTCGGGTTTCATAGATAAGTTAAATCGAAAAGAAATATTTGAATTTGACTTAAATAAAGATTACATTTTTAAACATAAATTAACTAATGATTTAATTCTTGGAACCTTAAGAAACATTCACTTTGATAATAACATATGTGAAATTGATAAATTAATTGTCTACGATATTAAAAGGAAAACTGAAGTAACTCTAAATTCTTCCCTCTACACAAAAACACGAGTTCTAATTGATGGAATGTACTTTCTTAATGAAAAAAAGCCCCTTATATTAAAAGATGTGGAGTTGAATAACCAGTTTAAAGATGCTAAATTCATATTTATTGATAGAGAAAATACCATTGTGAAAAAAAGAATTAAAAAAACGAAATTACCAAATTCAGTCTATATTCTAAATAGCTACAAAGGAAATGATCTTTTTTTTAAAAATAAAGGAAATATCAGAATTGTCAATTGTAATGAGATAGAATTTAATGATAAGCTTGAAGACATTAAAATAGAAATCATGAATCCTTATATGGAAGATCAAAAAACTTCAATGATATTAAAAATCAAAGATTTAATTATTAGACCAAGAAATATTTATCTAACAATTGGAAAAAATAACCTCTTCAGGGAATCAGAAATTAACATAATAAAATGGCTAATAAAAGAGCAATGTAGAGCCTATATATTTTTAAAAAAACCCGTAAATAACCTTGAAATCGGGTATATATCATTTTTAGAATACTGTGCATTAAATGAATCAAAAAATATAAATAATAATTTCCTTAGAATGAAAAACATATTTGGTCGGACAATTGATATACCGTATAGATTAGTTGAGTCAATCTCTTTTGATTATAAAACTGCCGTAATACAATTGAAAAAAGAAACGAGCTTATTTAGTAAATTAGGATACAAAATTCAAAAAAGAATAAAACCACAGAAGATTATGTACCTTAATAAAGTTTAATTTCAATCAGGCATTTAAACAAGTTATATCATGGCAAGTAAGTTAAGAAGTATTTTAAATTTATT
>CAYUTF010000172.1:0-4222 GCA_964447495.1 uncultured archaeon | reverse complement strand
TTTCTATGTGGATTAGATGATATCCGAGAAGCAGTTATGTACCCTCGAACACCAGATCGTTTAACTCCGTAAATATAAAGGTATTGATGATAATGATTGAATTTAGTAAAGAATCGTATATTAAGGCGGGAAAAGCTGTCATAGCAGCAAAAAAGTTGGCAAGGAGATTAGTGAAGCCAGGTGCTTCATTCCTTAAGATCGCAGATGAGTGTGAAGATGAGATAATAAAACATGATTGTGGATTATCATTTCCTGTAAATATGTCACTAAATGAGGTTGCAGCACATTATAGCCCTCCGATTAATGATGCCACAGTTATTCCAGAAAAAGGCCTTTTGAAGATTGATATTGGTGCACATCATGAGGGATATATTGCTGATAGTGCTTTTACAATCAATCTGGATAACGATGACGATCTTCAAAGAATAATTGATGCTGCTGATGAAGGGTTAAAAGCCGCTATCGAAATTTTTAGGCCGGGAACCAAACTTTATGAACTTGGAGATGTGATTGAGAAAAAAATAAATAGTTATGGATTGAACCCAATCAAAAATCTCGGGGGTCATGAGTTAAAAAAATATGACTTACATGCGGGTCCATTTATTCCAAATACAAAAGATATGCAGCACAATCAAATTTTAGAACCAGGAGTTGCTTATGCCTGCGAGCCATTTGCTACTCCAGGAGATGGATGGGTAAAAAATGGTACATCATCATATATTTTTCGCTTTCTGAAAAAAATAAAGAAAAATGTACCTTATCAAGAACAAAATTATATGAATAAAATTGAAAAAATAACTCATAGACTTCCATTCTCTCCTCGAATTCTAGAAAAAAACAAAATTATCCCTTCAGATCAGATTCAACGATATATTAATACGTTCCTTCGCAAAAATATTATTATGGAATATCCCATCTTAATTGAACAGAGTAAACAATATGTTTCACAGCAAGAACATACCATAATTATTGATATGGATGGAAATCCAATTGTTACAACACGGGAATAAACATATAAATCGAATTATTGCAATTCTCTTATGTGCTGGGGAAGGAACCAGAATTAAAGATATTTTCCCATCAACACCTAAAACTTTAATCAAAATCAAAGCATTAAATGATATTTCTATCCTTGATTATTTACTTTCTAATTTACTAAATTTAAAGATTGATTTAATCGAAATTATAACAGGTTATTTAGGCTCTCAAATTGAAACCCATTTTACGATTCTTAAAAAGTCAGATAAATTAGTAAAAGAAAAAGTGAATATCACCAATTCAGGAACTGACTATAAAAAAGGGTCGTTCTTTTCATTTCTGAGTATTTCAAAGAAGATAGATAATTATAACTCTAATGATATTTTTCTTATTTTTCCTGGTGATACAATCTTTACCCCAATTTTATTAAAAAATGTTTTGCAGGTTATATCAAGCGACTATGAGCTATTTCACAAATATCCTGTCGTGTTTTATCAACAAAAAAAAGGATATGAATTAAAACAAAGTCATAAAAATTTAATATCAATTTTAGAAACGTATATAGAAAAAGAGAATACATTTCTCAAAGAACTAGTTCATTTCGATGTTAATAGTAAAGATATAACCCAAGTTAAGAAAGTAGTCCCAATTGTATCATTTCCCTATAATGTAATTAATCAAATTATCAAGGATTCTAAAAAAATGGACATATCCTCCATCAGAGAACTTATAAATTTTCTGAATACGTCGGAACATTATAAATTTTTAGCTTATAAATTGAATCCAAATTATGAGTATTATGATATAGACACTAATATGGATCTCATTAAATTAAAAAAAAAAGGTGGACAATAGTTGCTCCGATTATCTCAGAATTATTGATCCAATGGACTCATTGCTTTAAAATTCCAATGAAGCTAATCCTGAATCAAAGCTCCTATTTTTAACTTTTTTAACACATGATATTTAACGATTAAATGTCTCGTGTATTAAAAAACTACTCATAAATCAACATGATATCAAGTAATCCGGCTTCTAGGAAAATATTTTTTTTTTGCAATATTTGCTAGTACTTTGGCGTAAAAAAGTATCCAAAGTGCTTTTCTTTCTTAATTGGTTGCTTTTATGTATTGAAAATCTTTATTTTTTGTTATTATTGCTAGAAGCGCTAATAGAAAATATTATCACAAAATTTTGAATGCGTTTTGTTTGGCAATTAACATTCTGGGTTTTAAAAAAGACCAGATAAAATGTGTAACATTATTAGATAACAACTAGTACACTGTTTAATCTGCTTTTCAGTAATCTAAACCAATGCTATACTATTGTCCAATAGTAAAATGGTAAATCGACTATATAAATGTTATTATTAAACAAAATGAGATTGTAAGAACTTCAGAATTATTTTATAAATTTCATAATAAGCATTTATAAGAATATAAATATCTGTATATACTATATTTATAAAATATGTCTAGTAGTGGAGAATATCGTATTAAAATTGACTTATTTGGAATTGGCACATTAAATGGAAGGATAATTAGGCATTTAGCTCCTTTATCAGCAGATGCGATTCTCGATAAAATTCCGTTTATTCTAAGAGGAAGATTTAGTTTTGGCTCAAAATCTTATTGGACACTTCCAGGCATGAACGTTTTTAAAGGAGCTAACCCTAAATCCATTAAGAAAGCAAAAAGAGGAGATATTATATACAATCCAAAAACTGATGAGTTAATCTTTATACTTGAAGATATTGAAATGGAGAATAAGCTAAATAAAATAGGAGAAATAACAGAAAATCTTGATTTACTATTAGAAGCAAGGAATGGTTTAAATACTAAGATATCAAAACAGACTTCTTAATTACAAAATTGGTTATCATTATGACCGTTTCCAGAAAGTTAACGATTGTATTTTGTTTTTTCTATATGGCCGTATTCATTTACTTATTTTTATTTTTAACAATTCCTGAAATTCAATATGCCATAATACAGTTGAGAAAGGATATTGCCAGTGTTACTGAAGGGAATAATTATATATTGGCTATCTTTCTATCATTTTTTATCTGTTTCATTGGAAATGCTAGTATAGGATTTCCGATTCCGTACCCATTTGTATTATTTTCATTCTCTAATTCAATTTATTTTAAATATACCTCTCTTGGATTGATTATTGGTGAAATTTTACTGTTTCCATCATTTTGGTTTGAATTAATAGGTCTTATTATTTCAGGAGGGTTAGGAAGTATTTTGGGTGAATTATTGAGTTATTTAGTAGGAGTAGGGGCAAAGAAAATTGCTGAGAAAAGAGAATCCCCTACCTTTGAAAATGTACAAGGTTTTGGAAAAATTGTGTTAGAACATCCAAAAAGTATGCATTTTTACATATTTCTTGCTGCAGCATTACCAATTCCTGATGATCCTCTGTGGATTGCTTTGGGGATGTCTAAAAGGAAAATCAAATTACTAAGATGTGTCTTTTGGGGATGGATGGGAAAAAATATAACAACATTTTTCTATGTTTTTCTCCCAATATTCATCGTTTTAGGACTAAATGCCACAGGAATTGAATTAGGAGATATCTCAAGTGTCATCACAGAATCATTAATGCTACTGATCACAATCAGTATAATGTTCTTTATACTCAGTTTTAACTGGGACAAATACTTAGAAAAGAGACATGATAAGAAAATAAGTAAACAAGCAAGATTGCAGTAGTTTTTTTTATTTACTTATTATTTTCTAAGCAATTTTTACAAACGAATACTACTTTCTGCTTACTTTTTGAATTTTCGTCTCTGTAGATTCGCTTATAAATAAAGTCTCCACAGATCGCGCATGGAGTTGCTGTTCTTGTCTCTCCTAAGACGGGTCCTAAATGTTCAAATGTCATATTTATTACTTATATAGCTTTTTCTAACGTAATTTCTATTTTTGAAATTAAATCTTTTTCCGTTTTGCTTTTATTTCTTTTATAATTCCTATATTGTCTTCTATCTATAAATGGACGGCTTCCTAATGAGATATTTGATATTTCTACACCCGGATACATCCTACTCTTTAAAATTTCCGCTACTTCTACAGCAGTTGATATTTCTTCGCCTTCTCCCTTGATTAATAAGGATTTTGTACCACCTGAGAACGCGAAAATGGCATCTTTAATGGTTCTTTCTTTTTCCGCTCGATTTTTTATAATGAGTGTCGTTTCATTAGTCATAGGAGATCCTCATAAGAAAACAATATTA
>CAYUTF010000171.1:0-4269 GCA_964447495.1 uncultured archaeon | reverse complement strand
GATAATAGTAGATAACTATGGGAACTAATTTTTCAGGACTTCGGTATTTTGTACGTGGTGAAATTTTAGAACGAATCGCCTGATATTTTTGGTAAATTAAACTTTCTAATGATTTTGGATAATATAATGCAGATAGAATGCGCTTGATTTCTACTTTTGCGGTAATTCTTGCATTTTCTTCGTTTGTATTAAGTGAATGTAACTTATTTAACTTCTCTAAATCTACTGAATTCGCGAACTTACGACGCTCATTTTTGCTACCAATTTGAGTCTTACTTAACAACGCGTATTGAATAATGTCATCATCATATGGTCTATGATATTCAAACTTCTGTATCTCCAAGACGCATCCACAGTCTCTACAAACATATCCTCCTATATCTTCTCGAATGTCTTTAGAATTACATAAATCACATTTTAAGAAAGATTCGGAAGCAGAGTTCTTTGTTCCAATTTCGGTACTATATACTTTATTACTTGCCATTTTTTATTACCCATTTTTATTTTAATTCACAAGAAATAGAAGATGGGGAGTATCCATATATAAAGGTTTTCATAGTCTTTCAAATTATAGAACATTTCAGTATTAAATTTGATTTCGTTATTTTTGTTCATTTTTTTCTTATATTTCTTAAGTCTTAAACTATATTTCTAACCACCGCACTTGATGATCACAAACTGTGAAACAGTAAGTGAACTTCTCCTCTCGGGAAATGGACGATAATAAATATATTAATTAAGGAAAATGAGACTATCACTAAATTATCTTTTTTTTAGAAGATGATTTTAGAGGATTGGAGATGAAATTAACATAAATAAACCTTTTACTTGCACGTTCTAAGAGAGCGCATCTTCTCTTCAAAAACGTAGGGATGGCGCTTACAAAAATTTTCATATCAAGATATATAAACTCCACGTTTTTTCGTTGATTGAAAAATTTTCAGTTTACTTAATCTCTTCATTATTTAGAAGAAGAGAAGGCTAGTTGTCATTTTTCTACATAATGCTTTATGAAAAGCATTCTTAGGATAGCATTAATATATATAAAACAATATAAAGTCCTTTTTTTCTTTATAAATATTCAAGTTGTATTTCTCTCATGTTTGAAGATTTGTGTTTTTATCTTTTGATCTTCGCAATATCATTTTTATTTCACTATCTTTGGAGATTAAATTTGGGTCCTTTCCTTGTTTTTCTTAACATATTAGGTTTTATCGGCGTCCTTGTCCATGAGATAAGTCATTATATTTTTTGCGTCATATTAGGTGTGCCAGTTGAGAGGATTCGAGTATATTATCGATCTCGATCAACGGGGATTGCTGCTCCGAATGGATATGTGAAACCAAAAGAACCAGAACGTGTGTCATTTTTACAGGGATTTGTTGTGGCTATTGCACCCCTTTTGGTCTCCACATGGCTTTTCTTCCTCTGTCTCGATATATTCGCAATTGAAGGCTTTGAACCATGGATTTACTTACTTGCAGGATTAATGAGCATTTCTTTATTAATAGGAAGCTCTCCATCGGGTCCTGATATTGGTTTCTGCTATAAACGTTTAATGGAAAGCCCTACGTATTCCCTATATCAAATTGTAATACTTTTCATTTCTATCTTGACAGTAGTATTTCTTATTAATTATTCATGGATGACATTTCCCTTTGAATTTTTCCATTATATTGCCCAGTATATTACTATTGGTGTTTTATATTTCGTATATAAGTATGTTTTTAGGGGTATGTATCTTCTCATGAAAAAGGCGGGAAAATCCTCAACTATCAATGTGAATAAAATCACTCGTAAAAGACATAAACCGATGAAACCACATAAATTGGGAATTGAAGAACCTCACTGGTGAACAAAAAATGAAAGTTATGTGTTATATTGTATTGATTGTGGCATTTTTGATGTTTTATCAAAGAGAGCCGATTTTCACGTTGGTAATCATAGGCATTGCGGTTGGAGTGTACCTATTCTTTAAATCTCGCAAATCATCTTCGCGTGGTGGAAGCAGAGGATTTTTCAGCGCTATTACAGGAAGAGGAAATGATCAGCAAGACAGAAATATTGATGATATGATAACTCTCATGATGCTGCAGCAGTTATTTTCGAATACCTCTACCTTCAATCCCCCACAAAATGCACAAAATCCCAATAAAAATTCGGATTCAAAAGAGGATGAGATCCAGAGAATTAAAGAAGAGGTTTTGAGTTTATTAAATAAGAAATAATTACTTAGAGGTTGTTATATAATGATTCAGCCCTCACCTATGGAAGAATTTCACTCCTATATCTCTCAAGAAGGGATTATTTCAATATATGGGGAATCAGGTACGGGAAAGACTACGTTAGCACTGCAAATCATATCCGAGCTTATGATAACGCATAAATCACAAAATTGGCAATCTGTATGGATTCAAGCAAGTGAAACCTTCCCTAAAAAACGCCTCCAAACAATGTATATTAATGAACGTGAAAACATTGCATATTTGCTAAAAAATATATTCCTAGTACCAGGAAAAAAACCATTTTCAAATATCACGACTCAATCAGCATTTCTCAAAAATTTCGAAACCCTTGTTTTACCTCCAAATCTTAAATTTATTGTTATTGATAACATTTCTCATCATCTTCGTTATGCTCAGGCTAATATTTCTGTGTTTCAAGAAAAAATGAAGTTGATGAATGAATTTTTCAACCACCAGTTATTTCCACTTATCATGTTTTGTTTACGAGAGAAAATCATTCTTTTTCTGATTCATGAAGTGTCTTTTGATCCACAATCTGGTCAATTAAAGTCCTATAATAATAAACTTTTTGAACGGGTGAGGTGTGTTGAAATTAATCTTTTAAAGTCCGTAGGGAGTCAACTCAAATCAATGGTTGTTTCTATACATAATATAAAAAAGCAGTACACCTATGAGATCTCAGAAAAAGGCTTTATATGGTTATGATACTCTTACGATTCTCACTTGAGTATATAAAGGATAAATTATGTTTAACTTTTTATGATTTTTCTTTAAATAGAATAACTTATACAATGAAATATGATAAAATTATGTGATCACATGATTAGCGAAAGGATAATATGTGCGATTTGTCATAACGACATTAATGATCCATCACAAGTATTTCAATCTACTCTCAATTACGGGCTAATTTGTCACGACTGTATCAAGAAATTTAGTGAAGAAGAGATTGAAGTGATGTTAAATCTTTTTATACTTTATGGAGGCTATTTTGGTAAGCATGCTCGCACCCATTTTTCTGTTATTACAAAACTTCTTGAAATAGTTGAAAAAGAGGGAGAAGAACTTGATCTTGAAAGGACTAATATGAAATTATTACATGAAGCATTGACACATGGGATTACTCCCCGAGAATTTAATAAATCCCTGGAAGCATTCCTAAAGGATTAATTTCTTTATATTTTTTTTCTTAAAAGTTATTTTATTGCATTCTCCTTGACTAAGGTTTTTTTCCCTTTAATAATTTTTTTCCTTTAAATAGATTGATGACTTTTAGGTAATAATTAAGAATTAAATAATAGGAGTTGGTAAAAAATATCGGATATAGCTCAAGTTAAAGGAATCAATGCACGTCAAATCAAGCTTCTTCAAGAAAATGGTATAAGTACCGCAGAAGCTCTAGCGATGTCCCCTCATAACATAATTTCTGATATCGACGGATTAGGTGAGAAGAGCGCGAAAAAGTTGATATGGAATGCTCGAAATGCCTTAGGGATGACTGAATTCACAGTAGCAGAAGATATTGATGAGAATGTGGAGTTTATCACCACAGGATCTAGTGAGTTAAATAAGATTTTAGGTGGTGGTATAGCCACAGGTAAACTCACAGAAGTATTTGGCCCCTTTAAATCAGGAAAGACAAATTTAGCTCATACAATAGCAGTCACTATTCAAATGCCTAAAAAACAAGGAGGGCTTGGTGCAGCGGTTGCTTATATAGATACAGAAAATACATTTTCACGAGACAAAATTAGAAGAATTGCCCAACGGTTTGATCTTGAACCAAAGAAAGTCTTATCTCAAATCTTTCACGCTAGAATCTATAGTTCCGATCATCAAGCACAGATGATTTCAAAAGCTGAGAGTTTATGCAAAACAAGAAATGTTAGGCTAATTGTTGTTGATAGTCTAATGGCATTGATGAGAGCGGAGTATGTTGGTATTGGGATGTTAGCACGGCGCCAAGGTGCTCTTAATAATATGATCCATGCTCTTTCGAGAGTGGCAGAGACATATAATGCAG
>CAYUTF010000170.1:0-4384 GCA_964447495.1 uncultured archaeon | reverse complement strand
ACCCCTTTTTTCTCAATATTTATTTTTGGAATTCGTATATATTCTGCAAATCCTCCAGGATCAAAATTAGTAGTATGGAGGAGATCGCAGGCAGTATGATGCCCTTCGTGACAGTAATGGCAATCAAAGCATGGCACATGATGAGAAACAAATACACGGTCTCCTTTTTTATATTTCCGTACTTTATTTCCTACTTCAACTATATCTCCAGCAATTTCATGCCCAAGAATTAAATTATCTACGCCAAGTTTTTTCATTTTTGCAAATCTATAATATTCAAGGATGTCAGATCCACAAATTCCCGACTTTTTGACCTTGACTAAAAGTTCTTCAGAATCTATACTAGGTTTAGAAATTTCATCAAGTCTTATATCATTATTATTATAATATCGTACAACTTTCATTATAGTTCTGTATTATTTAAGATAATAATTATTTATGATAATTTTTGATTCAATAATTATCTTTTTTATTATGCATATGCATTATGATTTAGATAAATCTATTTAAAAAACTAAATTTAATAATTAAATAAAGGAAAAAGTAAGAAGAATTTTATATATACTCTGATTGAGGTTAAAAAATGACTGAAATAAAAAAAGAACTGCTAGCTCCTTGTGGATTGTACTGTGGAGTATGTTCAATCTATATCGCCCATCGAGATAACAATATAAAGTTTAAGGAAAAATTATTGCCTGTTTATAAAATGTTTGCGAAAAGTGTGGATGATATCGCTTGTACTGGTTGTTTATCTGATGGAGAGGTATTCCCCGTGTGTCGAGTTTGTGCGATTAAAAACTGCGTTAAAGAGAGAAATATTGAAGGTTGTTATCAATGTGAAGAATTTCCTTGCAAATTTATTAATAACTTTCCAATTCCTGTAGGCAAAAAAGTAATCTTACGTGCTATTCCTACATGGAGAAATTTAGGAACGCAGAAATTTGTTGAGGAAGAAGAAAAAAGATATCACTGCCCTGAATGTGGTAATCCTCTATTTCGGGGAGCAAAAAGGTGTAATAATTGTAAAAATCCTGTAGATGTAGATTAATAAAGAAAAAATTTAAAAATATAAATAATTAACTTATTCTCTTTTATTGATGTTGCTTTTTATAAGCATTTTAAAACTATCATCTTCTAAATCATTATACATCTTTAATTCATCTTCTAGAAAATCTCTTAACGCAATTCTTATTGCTTCACTCCGAGAGGGATAAATTCCTAAGTCATTAAGCGTTTGAATCGCAGCGAGATATTTTTCAGGCAAATTAATTGTTATTATCTTCATTCTCGTCAACCCTTAAGTATAAATTTCCGAATTTAGATTTATTAACCTTTAATTAATATATTTATTTTGTCGGATTGCTTATAAATAAGGAGTATTAATGCTTTAATGGTATTCGTCCAAAATTAAGGGATTAATACCATAAAAATATATCTAATAAAACGAGAAAGATTGAATTTATCTAATTGGATCGTCCAATGATTTAATATGTAATATTAGAGAAAATGAGGATTTGTATAAATCAGCATGACTTACTTCTTTTATATCTTTCATATATTTAATCGAATAGTTTTCTTCTCTTTTGATATATGTTATATCTTTGAGTTTATGCTCATAATCTAAATGGATATCAATTTTTAGCATATTTTCATCTGTACTTCTTGGTAATTGTGGCATCATATTAAAGGTAAAAACTAAATCGGGATCAGAAGTGCTCTTTGCTTCCAGAACAAATAAGATACTTGGTTGAGTAAATGCAATAAATGATTCAAGTGAGTGAAAATAATCATCAATCTTTACATTTAATTTCGAATCATCGATAGTACTACAATCACTTACTCTCGGAAAAATAAATTTCTCTTTCCCCCTAAATGCTAAACTTAATTCATTGATATTAAGAAATTTTTTAAATATTTCATGATCTTTATCTAACAAGAATTCTTTAGTAATTTCCTTGGATTTCACATAAATTAGAAGAGAACTTGATGAAAGGAGGTTTATTTTCTGATAATATATTTCTCTTTCAGGGTCATACGGTAAATTTATTATTTCTCGGTTACCTCCAAGTCCTAATTGAGCCATTATATTTGTTGATGATTGACTATTCAGAGTTAACAAGAGAAATGCTCTAAAATTCTCCAATTCTATATAATGAGTAAAATGTTTGAGGTGAGTATTAATAACTTCTATTTTTTCTTTTAAATTATCAGACATCGTATTTTAATTTTTAATATTCATATTCATTAGATTTTGAGAAGATTTTATAATAATTAAATTTAATCCAAATATTTTGAAAGGAATCTTTTGAGGGATTCTTTAACTTCTTGGGTAATATAGTGCTCAATTTCGTGGGTTACTGATTCAATTATATGCGCGTCTTTAATTTTTAACACATCTTTAAAAAATAATCTTAATAATGAGTGAATTTCGTCTAATTGTATAGCATATTGTTTCCCATTTTCGGTAAGCCTGATTGCTTTCCTTGGTTCCCATTTGATCAAATTGTTGCTTTTTAGTTTTTCTAACATACCAGAAACTGAAGCGGGCTCAACCCCCATATTATCTGCTATTTCTTTATTTTGAACCCAGCCCCCTCTTTTTTTCTTTGAAATATCGTATATAACATCGATATATCGTTGATAACTTTCTGGGATTTCGGTAATCTCAAAACTTTCTTTATCATTTTTTGCCATTTTGAAACCTCCAATTTAATGAATTTTTTAATTTTGAATTTCTTAAATATACATCTATATTGAATAATAATTCATTAAATTATTTTTACTTTACTCATAAATTTGTTTTTATTCATAAATATTAAAGAACTCAATCATAAAAGAGTATTTAAGATCAATATCAATTTAGTGTAATTAATGAAAAAAGATTTTCCTGGAATGCTTTTTTTAGTGGTAGGTAACTCTGGTTCAGGTAAGGATACCCTTATTAGAACCATTCAAGAGCAATATCCTCCTAACCTGAATAAAATCCTTGTCCCTCAACGCTATATTACCAGACCGCCATCAGAATCAGAAAGTAATCTATCGATAAGTCAAAAAGGATTTCAAGAAATGTCGAATAAAGGAGAATTTGCCTTAGAATGGCAAATTTATGGCTTAGATTATGGTGTTCCGAAAATTATTGAGGTTTGGCTCGAGTTAGGGCATCCTGTAATAGTTAATGTAAGTCGAACAATCATCAAGAAAGCAAGAAAGAAATATAAGAACCTTAAAGTCATTTTTATAGATGTTCCCTTCGAAATAAGTGTAAATCGATTAAAAGAGAGAGGAAGAGAAATAGGAGATCAATTAACAGAAAGGATAGAACGAGCTAGGAAAAATCAACATTTTGATAGGGCAGATTTTATAGTTGATAATTCAGGGGATATAGATGATACTGTTAAAACATTATTGAATTATATTATAAAAACTGTCAAAGAATAGAATGAAATAGAATAAAATTTTTTTAAGAAAAAATATTACTTTCAATACAGCAAATAATATATTAGAAAAAAATGGCCCGGTTCGTATAGTGGTTAGTATTGGGGACTGTGAATCCCTAGAGACGGGTTCAATTCCCGTACCGGGCCCTTCTTCATTATTTTAGTCTAAAGGCAAATTACCAATACTAATTGTTTGAATCCATAGAAGAATCATAAATAAAAATCGTAAAGTAAAAGCACCATGTCTTGTTAATTATTATTTATACCTAAAAATAAATCATGTCAGAATTAGATACAGATAAGGTAAGAGAGGTTCCTGGCTGGAAAGATGCTCCAATACATATATGTATGGATGCAGATTATCGTGGTCTAACATTTTGCTGTAAACCAGGATATTCTCTAACTTTTGCTCTCAAATGTAAAAGAGATGAGGTTTTAGACTATTTAGGAATTTCTAAGGAAGAATTTATTGCAATAAAAGAAAAATTTTCGAGAGAAAATAACTGGGATTCGGATTTAACATGTTTTGGTTCTCTTGCTTATTGTTGCATGCGGAGAAATGGATGTCCTAAGAGGGATGCCGCATTAGAGAAAAGATATATGACGGAAGAAAGAGATAGGTATATAGAAATATATTTTCATAAGAAAAAAGAATTATCAAAAAGAATTTTAGAAGCTGTTAAAAACCCTAAAGCTAAAAAAAAAGTAAATATATTACTTGATTTATTTTAATGAATAGAATAATGATAGTCTCAATTACTCATGAAGATGATTTAGATGGATTAGGTTCTCAAGCAATAATCAAGAGATATTTTGATTTATTTCCTCAAAAAGAGGAACTTATTTTATTAGATGCACATTATTCTAATTTCATTATAATGGTTGAAGAGCTATTAAGTTCAAAGGTGCTTCCATTAAAATTAATAATTTCGGATATAGGATTCAAT
>CAYUTF010000169.1:0-4393 GCA_964447495.1 uncultured archaeon | reverse complement strand
GCCAAATATAGCCATATCCTTCTAAACCCAAAAGCAACCTAAAAAATTTTTCTCTACCCTGCACGGCTGCGGTCACCGCAAACCTTCCAATAAAACAAAACAGCTCCCCAACCTTCTCAAACCCCCTATCAATACAGCCTATCGCAACTCCCCCTTCCGCCGTTCTTCAACACCTTACACCCTACCTACACCTAACCCTATTCCAAACCTCATATGCCTCAATAATATAAAGGCCTATACCACTCTTCCTCTAAGCTCAAATCTTACTCTGTCCCCTCCCCCTAGAGGACCGCAGTTCTCACTGGTCCGGAGCTCCCCCGCCGGCCGCGCCGACTTCCAGGCAAACCCAGCAAGGGGACTTCGCGGGATGCCCTCAGCAGACCTCATGCCCTACTGATAGACCTAACTTCCTATACCTGAAAGCTTACTGTATGCCTTACTTGGAATTGTACCGCACCCACCTAGAGAGCGCGCTTTCTACACCCAGTAACCCCTACCAAATTTCAGACTTTTACTCGAACCTCTAGACTTTCGACTTCTCCGGACTTTTACCCACAGGTAACTTTTTCTCCCACCTCTTTCTGGCCTCTTCAGCCTCCTCACGCGTTTCAAAAACGTGCTCAATGGGTATCCGTCGAAGCCACTCAGAGTTCTTTGCCTGTAGATAAATCCCTACCTCACCAATCTCACCATTCAATCCCTTCGGGCGGCCAAACACTACCCTTTCGACTTCAAACCGTATTGGACTGTATCCTTGCTCTAATGAATACCACAAAGTGTACAGCGACTTTCCTAGTAACGCTCCTACTTCGTCAACCGATGAAACTCGTATCATAGTATTACGTCCTGGCCCTTTGTGGACTCTTCTTCGACGAAGACTCAAACCGTTTTGACTGAGCCTTCGCTACCGCCTCCGCCTCTTTCACATTGAGGTATACCTTACCGAGGGCAATGCTGTTGACCCAGTCTCTGGCCTTTACCCTGGTAGTAAACCCTACCTCTCCATCCGCATTCTCAGTGACTCGAAGTATCACCTCATACACCTGGAACGCCACCGGATAGAATCCTACGTCCATAGAAAACCATGTAGTGTAGAAATATCTACCCAGTAACGCTCGAGCCTCTTCTAATGTTGAAACTTCCTCCATGCCCTCACTCCTTAGCCTGTTTCTTACCCCCCACCCTCATCCGCTCTTTTGAGCCCCACTCTACGAAGGAGTCTGAAACTCCTTGTTCATAAACCCTCCACTGAGTTGAAAACTCATCAGCCGTATTCCCAGAGATAACTGAGTATGCCCGAATTAGAACTAATCGGCTCCCCTTCCTTCCGAAGTACTTCCACCCCTTCCCTGTGCGCTTTGACCTCCACGACCAATCTTCAAAATTCGCCCGAAGGTACCCTACAGTCAGCTTTTCGTGCTTACCCAGCTTTATCATCTCACAAAGCTCCTCACCTCGTCGCTTAATTTCACCTTATCGAAGACAAGCTCCCCGCCTTGATAGCACTCCTCCAAACTCACCCTAGACGAAAAATGGCTATCGCAAACCTCACAACTGTCGCCATCTCCGGCTCCGCAAGAAACACAATTGCAAGCGATTTGCAACAGATCGTGTACACTGAAATCGCTAGCATAATATACAAAATCAAAATAATTAAAGTATGATCTTCCGTCATACTCAGTGACCTCCGGACTCAATTTTGCCATCATAGGCTCAAACGCTTCCCTAACCCTAATAGCACTTTTTCCCGCGAAGAACCCCCACTCTCCTAAATAAAGGTCCTCCAGCACCCTCGTGGCCACTACCCTATCCACCTCTGAGAAATGAACTATATCGTCTATCCCCAACAATATGCCCCTTACCGCCGCTTCTATTTGACTCATGACAAAACTATTCGGGTCATAGTCATTGAGCTCAACTTTGCACCTCTCTGTACCATACGCATATGCCATCTCATCAGCTATTGGACGATACTCATCAACAATGTCCATCAGCTCGTCTACATGCCCAGTATCCTGGTCGAAGTCCAAGAAGAGATCTCCAAGTGCCTCGGCATCCTCTACCCTATCCAACGCCCGAAAGCACTGTTTCGTCATATCAACATAATACTCTACATACTCCTCCATGCTTGCGCTTCCAATCGACTCCCCTACGATAACATGTATTGTCCCTTCATCTAGGGAGACCTTAATATCCCCTTCCTCCGCGCCCTTAAACACTCCAAGAAGATATTCGGCGGTACTTTCTGGCAACTCAACAGCCACTCGTTTCTCCTCGATAACCTGATAGAGGAAAACTTCCACTGTAGGGACCCCATAGGAGGTAATGCCGTCCGGCTCCCATCCAGATGCCTCAGGCCAAAACTCATAGACCTTTGCCTCCTTGGGCGTCGCCGAAGCAGTTCCAACCAACATCGCCAACAAACTACAAACCAACAAAACAAACTTCATAACTCAATCCTTTCCCCTCCCCCTCAAACAGGGCCAACTCGTGTTAGCCATTCCAACTCTAGATACGCCTTGCGTATCCACCGGGCATCGCCAATCGCAGTATGCACGTCATCTCCACTGCGCTCCTTTTTTGCGAAACCTAGATCATCCATCCTCTGCTTCAGATCCATTGTAATCCAAGGAAACCCCTTCGGGACGTCCACCATCCTGCCGTATAATCCACAAAGCAAGACATGATCATAAGCTGAAAAATAGCCCCATAGCTCTAACTTCGACTTTTTTCGCACACCCAAAAACTTCGTCACCTTATCCCTAATATCCTTCGCACTCATCCAATGACTCGACCCTCTCGGAGGAAGCTTTGGGATAACATTATCCCGAACCCACTTGGTTGCTTTTCCTAAATGAGCTTCGTTATTGCAAACGTACAACTCGTTCCTCCCGCTTTCGTCGACCATCCCCAAGCTTATGAGATCAACCATCCCATGCCCGAAATCCATAAACTCAGTATCGTAAAAAAATCTTCTTCGTGGACACCTACTAATACTATAAACCCTCTCCACGTTTCCCCCTACAGATCTATGCCCTCTGATGGCATCCCATCGTCCGTTTTATACCCAAGGAAACCAGTGACCATATTTTGAACCAAAGCATCGGGATCAAAGGAATTAGCCTTCCCACTCATGGTTGAAGCCTTGACCGCATACTTCGCAGCCCTTACGACAAACATCCTCATAAAATTTCGAGCACTGGTTTTGACCCCCATCCGGAATGGCGCCGGCGGCTCCCCGCAAGCTTCGTAGACCCAATGGTCGTCTTCTAATGGTAAGCTAAAAACAGGAAAATCCACGCGTCTCTCTACACCAGTCCCCTTACCCCCACCCAACATAACCTTCCACTCCGCATCCGTCATACCCTGGAAGGTTGAAATAAGATCTCTCAGCTCCGGGCACCCGTTTTGCTCCCCTATTCTTAGATTAAGAAGCCCTCTGTCTTCCCTAAGGGCGGTCTCTCTTGAAAGACCATACTTGCAGTCGCACATCGAATTGCCAAAATATGCACAAACAAACTCACGTACCAACTCTAAAACCTCAATCATCGCTTTCCTGCTAATCATATTATTACCTCCCGTCAAAATATGGACTCATCGGAACTTGTGGCCTCTGGTGTCATACCTTCAAAACACTTCATACCTTCAAAACACTTCTCTTTACGGGCTGTCTCCACGAACTCAACTATATGTCTTGCTAAGCGTTCTAAATTGTACTCGGATTCCCCGTCCTTAGCCAATGCCTCCGGTACCCCCTTTAGCTTACTCAAAACATCACCCAAATGCCTTACTATAGCCGATGAATACCGAAAAGAACTATCAGAATAATCATACCCAACATCATTCAAATAACGCGCCAAATCTTCAGCTATAGCCTCCAATCTATTATCAAATACCTTCCCCGAAGATGCCCGAAACATTAAGACCTCTTTCACTTCTACCTCCCTGCAAAGAGTTTCCTTTGCTCTTCACACTCCCGCCTACACCAACAAGCCTGAAAAGCTGCTTTTGACGCATACCGCCTAGTAAGAAACTCCATCTCTCTTAAATTGTCTATGCTGATGTCCTGCCAGATATCATGGTATACAAAATCATATCTCTCATCCATACCTGGCTTTACCCTCAAAACATTCTCATTCCGAACCTCCAACCGGTCGCCGTAAAGCCTCTCTAAAGTTGGGACTACCAACTCTATAACCTCCTTTGAAATCTCTACAGCTATGACTTTATCAACCTCTTCTTTAGTCATAAGATACTCAACGCTCAACCCTAACCCCAACCCATTCAGTCTAACCGTACCCTTAGCTTCCCCCAAGTCACGAACTAAATCAAAACACTCGTCCGGGGTATCACTCATCCAAGTACGCCCATCCTGTACCAACCTAGTATACGT
>CAYUTF010000168.1:3188-4464 GCA_964447495.1 uncultured archaeon | reverse complement strand
CCAATAACATTTCCGTAGCGTACAATCGAAAATATCGTTTCATTATCGCCAGAATAGTTATTTCCATCAATAAATATTTTCTCCATACATGCTTTTGTACAACCATATAAATTTATAGGATTTACGGCTTTATCTGTAGAAATTGCCAATACCTTTTCAACTTTGCGATCAATTGCGGCATCAATTATATTTGCTGATCCTATAACATTTGTTTTGACCGCTTCAAAAGGGTTATATTCGCATGAAGGAACATGCTTTTGAGCGGCTGTATGTATAACATAATCAATTTCATTAAATGCTCTATACAATCGATCTTTGTCTCTTATATCACCAATAAAAAAAGATAGTTTTGGATGATTTTTAAATTCTTTTTTCATTTCTGATTGTTTATATTCATCTCTAGAATAAATATAAATTTTTTTAATATATTTATCACTATCTAACAATTGTTTTGTAAGTTCTTTACCAAGTGTTCCTGTTCCACCTGTTATTAGAATTCTTTTATAAAACTTATTCATCAATTACTCCTTTTATTTTTTCTAAATCATCTATAAAATCTTCGGTTAAATTTGCTAAAGAATACATAAAAGATTCTTTTTCTTTTTTATATTTAGCAATTAAATCATTAATAAAATTTTTTGATTGAAATTTTCTTAAATTAAAATGTTCCGGTGTTTCTGTTGGAGAAATCATTCTTGAATTTTTCTTATCTTCTTCCAACTGCATTAATTTTTTAATTATGTTTATATCCATTGATTCGCAAGCATCATCTAAGCTTATATTTTTATTATCTAAATCATTATCATTTAAAGTATAATCTATCAAATCAGCCACAATATTTAATAGATCGGCTGTGCTAAATTGAGAATTTTCTTTAATTGATCTTTTTAATAATTCTTTATCATTTAATAATTTTTCTCTAAGATTTTTATTTTTCATGGATCACCTCGTGCATTTCATATAATTCTTTAATAACTTCATCTGGCGTCTTATCTGAATATCCTTTAGTAGTAGTTATAAGAGAAAGAGCCATTAAAAATAATTTTCCTTCTTCTGTATTAGTATTAATATCCTTTATTTCTTTTATCTTTTTTTTTGGTTGATTCATCACTTTTTATCTCCTGACAATAAAATTATTTTTTCATATTCGATTAACATCTTTGTAATTTCTTCTTCTGAAAATATTTTCTTTTCTAATAAACATTTTTTAAATACTTTTAGATTTTCTGCAATATAAGGTAGTACAATTTTTAAATTTTCATTTGCTAATAATAAA
>CAYUTF010000168.1:0-3088 GCA_964447495.1 uncultured archaeon | reverse complement strand
ATTTTCTGCAATATAAGGTAGTACAATTTTTAAATTTTCATTTGCTAATAATAAATTTGCTTCATTAAGATTTTCGTTTTTATTTTTCATTTAATTCTTTTATCCTTTCTTTTATAATTTTTTGTATTTCTTTTATGATTTGCATATCATCAATACTATTAATAATTTTTTCAATTTCATATTTTTTTTCTAAATTTTGTAATAAACAATATTTTTTAATAAAAAATATAAAATCATTCTCATTAATAAAACCCATCTTTATCATTGCTTTTTTAATTAATTCTTGATCTTTATTCATAATTTAATGAGCTTTCCCAATTTGTTCTCTAGCATAGTTTCTATTAAGGAATGTATTCCCTTTTAAATGTTCTCTTTGTTGAGCTTGCCAGTATTTAACTTTTCTATCGGCAATATTTTTAATATTATTATCCATTGCCCCTTTTGATCTTCTTTTCCAATTGCGAATATTTCGTTCTATTGCTCTTTGTCTTAATTGAGCATTATAAGAAATTCTTTGTGCTTCATTATAGCCATATTCATCAATTAAAGCCTGTTCAGCTTGATCAACTCGTGGCGGCAATGGTTCTTTACCTTCAAACCATAAACTTACGTCATGTTTACAGTTTGGATGAAAAAGCCCTTGAGTTTCGGCATCATCAACGCTTTCATAGACCGGATGGCGTTCTATACTTAAAGTTACTCCTTCATAAGGAGTGCATAGATCACAAGCTCTGAAATGACTTGATACAACGACTAAAGTATAACCTCCTTCAGCATATCTATTTAAGTTGGCTTGTAAAGAACATCTACCTGAGACAGTACGACCGACCATTTCGCAATAGGTGTCTATTGAATATTTTGCTCCATTTTTATAAGTTATAGTTTGAATCCCTTGTTTTGCCAATTGATCCATCATTTCTTGAGAATATCTTATTCTAGTGTAAATGTCATCTTCTTTGAAATACTTTTCGCCTGCTAAAATACTGGCGTCTCTATAAATATCTTCGGCTTTTCTTAGTATTTGAATTGGTTGATTATCCAAAGTAAAATATGCTGCATCTCTAAATGTTTTATAAAATGGTACATGTTCTGATATGTTCTTAAATAATGATAAAGTCTCACTGCTTAACGCTGGAATTGAAATTGGTGGTGGATTTTCAATTAAAAAAGATCCATTTGTGATTTTCTTTATAATTGATGCAGATAAATTATTATATTTTAAATCTGCTTTTGCATGGTTTATTCCTGCGATATATGCTTTTGCTAAGTCTTTATTTGCCCAACTTTTCCAATCTTTATTGAATGTCTTAGCAATTGTTGTAACTTCTTCAATATACGCTTTTTTATAATTAGCAACATTTACAGGATCATTATTTATTTTTTCTAGTAATTTTTTTGTAGCAATTAGCACTCCAAAAACCACATTTTGAGCGGAAAAATATAAATTTTTTCCGTAATCTTCATATCTATCAATGTTCATTTCTTCACCTTATTTTTTTGCTTCTCATGATATTCTATCTGTTGTTCTTCGAATAGTTCAAAGTTCTTTGTATTTGCTATTCGAAAATATGCATCGCCAGCATGAAAAAAATTGCCAGCTTTTGTAATTTTAGCAATTACATTTTTATCATTATCAGGAAGTTTATTTTCTTTTTTATCAATGAAGGTATTAACTAAAATTACTAGTCCTTTCATATAATATTCAAGTCCGCTTTTATATAGACCATGAAATGGTTGATAACAATCAGGAACTAATAATTTAATAAATCTGCCATAATTGCTTCTGATCTTGTCGAGCATTGGTTGATAATTTGGCAAGCTTTGTTTTGCTAAATTTTCTAGGTCACTTAATATTTTATTTAATTTGTCAGAAAATACAAAAATATTATTTCTATAATTATATTCTTCGTTAGTTTCCCACTTAAATTTTACAATATCATTATTATTTTTTTTCATTTTTTCCTCCAATCTAATAAGGAAATTTTATTATAAAAATAAATAAAAGACAAGGTTTAAGAAAAAAATTCTTAAACCTCAGTTTTAATTATTTCGCTTGTAATTCCTTCTTCTTGATTAATCTTGTCAACTTCTTCTTGTATTTTTTCATCCATCCAATCTGGATGCTGTAACTTTACTTTCATAAAATTTGAAATAGCTTTTGCCTGATATAAATTTCTTATTACTTCAGATGTTTCTTTATTATCTGTCATTATTGAATCTTCTATTTCTAGACTTATTGTTTCATTTTCATAACTACTGGTTAAATCCGCTGATTTGTCCATATTTTGAGCTTGTTGTAATAAACTTAAAATTGCAGGCTTAAAATATTTTTCTTTTTTTGATCTTGTTTTTTGAGACTTATTTTCTCTTATTTTTAAAGCTGTTCCCGATTGTGCATTTCCATATTCTCCTAATCCGAATGTTTGCGGAGAATACCCGCAATTAGAAATTATTTGCCACGTTAATTCTGAACATGTTTTCATATGTTCTTCAACTCTAATTTCAAATTGTACTTGTTCTATAGGTTTTACATTGTTTTCAGACATTCGCCATTGCGTGAAATCCATTTTTACAAAAGACTTTTGAAATTTACTAAAATTATTTAGAAAAGTTGTTGTACCGTTCACGTCTGATCTTGTCTTCTGTAGTAGTTCCTCATCAACAAATATCTGTGCCATTCCTAATTCGATATCACGCATCCAACTGGTCCAAGCAAAATCTAAAGAATCAAGCAAGGAAATATCGTCCGAATAGTCATTTATTCCTAAAGGGCTTCCTAAAACAAGTCTATTAGGTCGCATATTTGGCACATATACGCAGCCTAAACCATACACATTTTTATATTTAGCTGGTTTTAAATTTAAGTTTTTAGTTTCATCAATGCTATTTAGATCAATTTCTTTGCCTACTTTTGTAGCTGTGCCAACATTTAACCTGTGTTCAATTAAAAGAGAATTGCCCTCTCTTTTTCTATTTTCAAATAATCTAAAGACTTTTCCACTATCTGTCTTTTTAACTACTCTAAAAAATAAAATTTCCCATAGTCTACCTCTCCAAAAAGTAGGAATAAATTGCTTTGGATTCATTA
>CAYUTF010000167.1:0-4484 GCA_964447495.1 uncultured archaeon | reverse complement strand
TTTTGGCGTATTAGAACCCCTGAAACGGGATATAAATATAATCTTATTATGAGCATACCAAATTGAGAGCATTTAAATAAACCTTCCTTATTTTTTATCAATAAACCTTTTTCAAATAAATAATTTAAGACGTATTGGTTTCTCACAGATTTCGGAACGATATCATTAACATATTTTTGGAAGTTTTCCTCGGGCAATTCAATTAGATAAAGTAAAAATGAGGTTATATGATCACAAAACTCGAAATTAAACTTATCATTAGCATAATTATCAGATATGCCATTTTTAAACCCACAAGAGCATCGTATGCCCGTTTCAATATCCATTTCACAGATATATACTCCAAAGGCAGTTTTTAAGTAACCTGAAATGGTTGAATTTGTTAATTTGGCAATTTTAAATTGAGAGTTTTTTTTCTGTAAATCTTTTACCTTTAAAGGCTCAGAATGAAGTTTCAAGATATTTCTTGGTGAAATTTCTTTAATCATAAGTAGCTGCTCAATAGGTATATGCTGGTCTTTCATTCTCTCTTTAATACCGAACCAAAAGTAGGTTTTTTGAAAGAATTTAATTAGATTTTCAAGAGAAATATATCTCTCTTGATACACCCGTAGCAATACTTGCTCCTGTAAAATATTGATCTTGTTAAGTCCGGAATGGAGATCATTGTATTTTGGAAGATATTTTTTAAGAATATCAGAATATGTAAAATAATGATCTTCCACCCAGTTCCGCTCTTCTATATCGTTTACTAAGAGAATTCCATAACCCACTTCATCAAGCCCAGGGCGTCCTGCCCTTCCCAGCATTTGGAAAATTTCATTTGCGGAGAACGGTTTGAAGAAACTAAAACCGTTTCCATTTTCATAATATCCCGTGAAATTTTTTATATTATGACCCGAAGTGACATATCTTCGGAAATCTTTAATAATTACTGCCCGAGCAGGCATATTTATCCCTGCACTGAGAGTAGATGTGGTGAATATCACTTTTAAAATTCGCTTGCGATACGCATTTTCGATACTTATTCGTTCCTTTGGCAGTAATCCCGCGTGATGAAAAGCTACTCCATATTTCACAGCTTTTTGGAGTTCTAGATTTCCGCCCTTGATTCTTTTCAACTTCGCTTCCAATTCTCGGCATAATCCTAATTTCTTTTCAGAAATATGGTTTTTAACGAATGTTTTTAAATTTTGAGCAGCTTGCTGGGTTGCTTTCCGTGTATTTAAAAAGATTAAGAGCTGACCATCATCTTTTAAGATTGAATTTATGACTTTTTTTATTGTAGAGTCTTTATTTTGGGTTACTTCTACCTTATAATGAAGGGGAACGGGTCTCGTATCAGAATTAATGAGAACTGTATCATTTCCAAGAGAAGAAAGCCATTTATTGAAGAAATGGGGGTTAGCAATAGTAGCTGAAAGTCCTATAATTTGTGGATTATGAAGGAATTCATTCAATCTCACAATCAAAGATTCTAAACGTGGACCTCTGTCACTTTCAGCTATACTGTGAATCTCATCAATAATAATAGTCGATATAGTTCCTATCCAATCTTTATCGTAAAAATTGCGCAAGAGAGAGTCCATTTTTTCAAAAGTCGTTACAATGATATCAGCATTCTGCAGTCTGGAATCATCAACATCGTAATCGCCAATAGAAAGCTCCACAATAACTCCAAAACGCTCATAACTTCGCTTAAAATGGAAATATTTTTCAGTAGCTAATGCTTTAAAAGGAACTAGGTAGATCGACTTTCCAAATTGCTCAAATACACTATGAACGGCACAAACTTCTCCGATAAGAGTTTTACCAGAACCCGAAGGAGCACAGACCAAGAATGATTTCCGGAAAAAAAGTCCATTTTTTATCGCCTCTTTTTGAATCTCTCGAAGAGTGAAAATTTTTTGCTCAAAAAGGACTCTCAAAATCCTTTTATCACTGATATATTGGAAAATCTCTTTTGTATCTTTGCTTTCCTGAGTTGAGTTTTTAGTAAAGTTTAGAATTGTAATGTACCATTCACTGCATTAATGATTAAATATAGTATGTAATAAAGAAATAATCCTTTAATTTAAAGGAAAAAAGAGTTAAGGTTTTACCATAAACGTTATTCAATAAAGAAAAAGAAGAGGAAAGACAACAAACTTCAAATAACTTTTTTTGGTAAAAACCTCATAATTTATTCGGTTATTTTATACTAAGATGTAATTCTGTTAGTATTATTTAAATAAAAAAATAATAGAGTAAGAAAAAAAGAAATTTATTATAATAATGGTATCCCAAATAGAATCGCAATTAAAACTTCGCTGGTTGCTCCAAAAAATATGCTATTGATAATTATACTATTAATTATCACGCCACTAAATTTTCCAGTTTTATGATAAATAATGCTATTCATTACTGAAGCCATCAAAAATGCAAAAAAGGCTCCCATAAATGAGGGATTCCCATTATACCAGAAGGATATAAACACGAAATAGAGATGTATGATCAATATTATTATTGACAAAGTTAACGTCCTCATTTTTCGAGATTTCATGAATCTTGAAAGTGGGAATAACACTTTTCTATAGAAGATTTCGCTTGATAGATAAAAGGGGAAAACCGTAAATGAGATCAAGAATGCGGTAATGTCATTAGGATAAAAAACAGCCCATGGAATCGTAAATGCAATTAAAAAGTAGAATCCTAAAAAGATTCCTGGAGACATAATTGCATATAAAATATTCCTTAATTCGAGCTGGTCCTTTATTGTCGCTTTAAAATCTTCGAAATTATAACTCTTCCTGTGTATAAGAAAAGCGGCAAGCATTTTAAATAGGAAATACCCCGCAATGAGAATAACGGGAGTTATAAAAATCGCTAATAACCCAATTAATGAAAAAGTTATAACCCAAAGAGTAGTATATGCCAATATTGCGATTAGAAATTTCGATACGACCATCTTTTTTTGTGATTTTTCTGGTACTAGTTCCTCCCTAATTGGATTTTGCTGTAGAATATATTTTGAAAAATAGATCATTAAGCTCAGCACGGATAAGCACATACCTATTAATGTAAGAACCATCAAAATCAGAGTTGTAACGAACGTCAGAGTAATCGGACCATTAATTATTTCGGAACCAAAAAAAGTATTCTCAAACCACTTTATAGTTTCAATCATCACTGTATCGGAGATGAGAAAATGATCGGATATGAAAGAATCGGTTATATTTATTATCGTACATCCAGTTAAACTCTGAGCTACTAATGCGTGATCATCATAACTTACTGTAGCATCACCACGAGCATGAATAAGAAGTAAATTTTTCGGATTTGTTGAATTTAAAAGATTAACGGGATTATACTCCTCTAGTCCTCCTAATGTCATATTCACTGCCCCAGCCCAAGATATTGTCGCTTCAAACCGACTATCTAATGCTCCATTCATTAAAACAACTAAACCACCTAATGAATGGCCCACTAACCCAATTTGAGAAGCATTAATACGTTCATCGTAAACATTCAAGTTCTCAATAGCATCCAATAATTTTGAACAATCCTGGGCGAGTCCTAAAACTCCAGTAACGGGATCAATCTTTGAAATATCTCCTTGACTCTCACCATGACCTTGATAATCAATGCAAGCAACAAAAAAACCCCTTTTCGTGAGTTCCAACGCGACTCTAGTATCCACATCTTTTTGCCAACCAGATCCATGTGCAAAAATTACTAAGGGATGCTTATCTTGAAAAGGTAGTTCTTTACTAGGATAGTGTAAATTTGCATATAATACAGATCCCGCTGAATTAAATTGTACTCGTTCATAAGCAGGATAACTCTGAAAGCGATTATAATACATTGTTGATGCTGAAACTGCGAAAAAAATTAATGGTAAAAGTAAAACTATTATTCTTAGATTTATTTTTCTCGTATTTATTTTCACCATAATTTAATATAAGATATACTCATAATATTGGTCTTTATCCTTTATATATATTAGAAGAATTTTTAGATGGGATACAAAATTTTTTTCTTTAAATACTTCAGATATTATCTACTCTAAGTATGACTAATGAATTTGAGCAGTCTCTAAAAGAAAAGTATGATTTAGATTTTGCCTATGAAATGGCACAACAAGCAATTGATACTCAAGATTATGATCAATCTCTGCAAATATCTCGAAAAGCATTAGCGGAAGCTCAGCAGCACAATAAATTTGCGTGGATACGTATATTTGAGAAATTGATTGAAAATATTTTACAATCACAAGAAAAATCTCAAGTTGATGGTGAGTTAAATTATAATTCTGTAAAAAATCAAACTGAATTAAATAAAAGATCTCCTTCTAGCATACAAGAGGATGAAAAAAATAAGCAAATAGAACAAAAATCAGCACTATTAACCTCTTTGCAGTCCTCCTTAAAACGATCTGATTATTTTTTGCTTCCCAAAGAGCACTCTCTTTCAATATATTTTCATGGAATTGACGGTATTGCCTG
>CAYUTF010000166.1:0-4515 GCA_964447495.1 uncultured archaeon | reverse complement strand
AACACCTTATTTTTGTATTATAGGGGGTGTGAGTGTTTTTCCTCACCCTCTATTCCTCATCAATACCAATTTTTCTTTTAAATAATTCTACTAGAATAGTACTCTACCATGGTATTATTGGATTATTTTGATCAATTTATTGATGGTATCGAGTTTCTCATTGCGTTAGGATCGATTATAGGATTATTAGGACTCATTGTAGGATTTATCTTCCTCATTTGGGGTGGTCCTCGTATGCGAGGAAGGATGATTGGGGTTTTAATCTTTTCATTTATTCTTTTAGGTGTATGTGGGTTCAACACAGGATTAATCTATTTTCGAGTCTTTCGCTAAAAGAAAAAGAGTTATAAAAGAAATCTTAATTAGTTCTAATAAAATAATGAATAATTTAGAGCTAATGATACCCTTGTGGAGGGCTATTTGCACCAAAAAGGTAGCCGAAAAGACTGAATTGGGTATCCGTCATGAATGCGCCTATCCAGAGTAGCACTATACCGAATATAAAGGATTTTAAATAGAACTTTTTTGAGAAAATTGAAAATACAACACTTAACATAGTAAGTACCATCCCAAAGGTCAGGCAGAGTTCTCCAACAGCCCCAAATATGAATCGAAGTGTGCTACTTACTTCATACCTTAGTGCAGTTCCATAAATCGGCATAAAAATAGCAATAAAGAGGATGATCCCAATAAAAACCCAATGGGTCTTTCGGGAGTGCTTTTTCTGATAAATTAAAATAAGATTATCATTTTTATTCATAGTTTATCTCATTCTCAATTTGATTTTTTTTAATAACTATTTATTAAGCCATCTTTTTCTTTATTTTTAAAGAAAAAAAAACTTCTACAAAAGTGTGAAGTCTTAAATATAATGATGATCATATCACTCATAAGGCGTCCTATTCAAAAGTTTGGAAGCGTACTAGTTCAAAGGAAGCATTTATATGAATGATAAATACAAATATCATTGTCCTCGTTGTAAATCAGAAGATTTGTTAATTTTCAATGAGATTGCACAATGTCCCCGTTGTCAGCTCACATTTACAAAAAAATTTCTCAAACAATTAAAAGATAATGTGATTCTTGCAGAAGAAGAAAAAGCTGATTTTATACGTTCTTTTAAGAATGAGAAGCTTTAAATCTACTAAAACTAATTTTTGTCGCTTTTAAAGATAATTGCTTGTACTTTAAAAGTATTTGAAAAGATTACTGGTTACCATCATATTATACTAGGAAAAATTATGTCACATCAAAATCTTTATTATTGTCCACAATGTGGTAGTCCATATATCTTAATTAGCAAATATAATATTTATTGTCCCTTATGCGGGTTGTCTTATAATAAAAAAAGAATTGAAGATACCAATAAAGAGAAACTTCTTGCAAATGAAGAATTAGAAGGAATTTGGAACGTTTTTAAAACGATGATCAAAATTGATAATGATTCTCTTAAAAAATTAAAATAATTATTATTCTTTCCTTTTTCTTTTTTTTTCAATTTTTTTTCTTAGAATAAATTTTTCTTTAAATAAACTAAGGCTTATAGAATTGTGATTATGGGAGTCAAGATAGGAGACATCATTCTAAGGAAGAAAATCGACTATTCCCACCTTGCGGGAAATGTAATCGCTGTTGATGCCCCTAATATAATAATGAGCCTCTTTAGTTTTTCTCGTCGTTCCTCAGGTGAAACCCAATCGCAATTAATCCTTGACCGCACTCAACGACCAATATCCCATCTTTATGGTTTGCTATATAGGATCAATTTTTATTACTCTAAAAAAATATATCCTATATTTTGTTTTGACGGAAATGATTCACCTTTAAAAAAACTCATAACAAAGGATCGTCTTAGAGATTTTAGATTTGCGCAAAAATGGTATATCCAGGCAATAAAGGGGGGAAATAAAAATCTTGCGAAACAAATTGCCTTAAGTAAGGATTATATGTGGCAAAATATCATTAATGAGTCAAAACAATTATTAAATGCATTAGGCGTTCCTTTTATAGATTCTCCTGCCTCTGCGGAATCACAATGTGCTCAATTAGTAAAAGATCAAATTGCATTTTATTCCATATCTCAAGACTACGATTCCCTGCTATTTGGCTGCCCCAGGATGGTCCAAAATCTCACAAAATCTCGTAGAAGAAAAGTACAAGGAACATGGAAATATGATAAGATTGAACCTATGGAAATCCATCTCAAGGAGAATCTAAAGAAACTAGGATTAACTCTATTTCAATTAGTAGATATGGCAATTTTAATTGGGACGGATTATTTTAAGGGTATTCAAGGTATTGGCCCTAAAACTGCTTTCAAACTCGTTCAAAAATATAAAAATCTTGAATATATCATTATTCGAGAAAAAGAGAGCTATAATTTTTCTCAATTAACCTATAAGCTAATCTCGCAGATTCGCAAGATATTTTTATTGCCTGACGTGTTAAAGATTTTACCCACTTTTTCTTGGAATCATCCATTAGAAACAAAAATATTTGAACTTCTCTGTGAAGAACATCATTTAGACAAAGAAAGGGTCAATAAGAATGTAAAAAGTCTTATTGCGAATTATATCTGGTGTACTGAATATTTTCAGAAGCAGTTTGGAAAACCTCAGCAAGTTCAAACGACTTTAGACCGTGTACTCGGATCAGGTATCTAATTCTCTATAATTTTTCTTTATATAGTAGTGGAATTAGTAAGGATCATATTTCATAATCTTTGCTGTTAGGAAGTTGAAATGGCTTATACTGCAAATAAAGTTATATTATCTTTGAAATTAGATATGGATTTAGATGCGTATCAATTCCAAAAGATGAGAATCTTGAATTATATATTTCGTCACGTTAGTTTTGTCGATCATAGGGATAATATCATAGCGCTTTCAAAAGAAGAATTAAAAGAAATTGTTTCAGATTTAAATATTTCAAACAAAGTACTCCTTCCAATTATAACACAATTCTTTTTAAATACACTCAATTTTAAAAGATTTTTTGAATCCACAAAAATCTCTTGGGAACATAATCTGGACAGATTAATAAAAAAAGTTCGAATTTATTTACACAAAATTCATCGTATTGCTCCTGTTTTTTCTTATGAGAGAGCAAAGGAGAACTTAAAGATATTGCATTCCCTTTTTGAACGAAGGAATCATTGGCCCCATTTTTCTACTCAAATTGCCTTAATAATATTTATCACGGATCGTAATGATAAAGCCATTCAAGAGGGAGAATATATCATCCAGAAAAACCTTCGGGTGTTGTGTAATTGTTCTGCTTATGCATTTCATCATGCAAGGAACCTATTGCGTATTAATAAGAACGGTCAGATTTTTTAAAAATTTTTTCTTTAAAAATATTCCCTATACATAATTGTTAAATTTACAATAGAGGTTTTGTTAATATGAGTTCCTCAGAATATAGTTTATATAATAAGCTACTTAAAAAGGGATTCTCGGAGGAGGAATTAGAGAAAGAGATGCAGAGGAAAGCGAAAGAGTTTGGTGGGTTTATGTCGGAGAGGGGTATTTTATTCATAATTGCAAAAGAAAATGGGATTAATGTTCAATCTCCAGAAATCGATACTGAAGGTTATATGGAATATCAAGAGCTTTTAGATGAGATTGATTATAACGAGTTCACAATTAATATCTCTGAATTAGAAGAAGGTATGCAAAATATTGTTCTTATAGGCAAGATATTAGAGATTTATAAGCCAAAAGAATTTGTACGTAAGGATAGTTCAATTGGACAGGTAGGTTCATTCTATATTGCTGACACTTCAGGAAAGATAAAGATTGTCCTTTGGAATGAAAAAACTAAATTTATGAACAATGAGTATTTTAAAATTGACCAGTTAATAAGAATTATTGGAGGCTTTTGTAGAAAAAATAGGGAGGGCCTGTTAGAAGTACATCTAGGACGGAAGAGTGAAATTATCATTTCTCCACAAGATATCCCATGCCAAACAAAGAAAAAATTATTGAATCTAGCCAATCTAGAACAAGAGACAAAAGAACGGATAAAAAACGATATGCAAATCTTCGATTTAGTCTCAAAATACACATATATCAAGAGAATTCAGGGTATGATTGAAATAGAGAATTTTCGAGAGATGACGAAAAAGGATGGCAGTAAAACGTTTTTATTGAAATGCCTTTTGTCAGATAGCTCGATGTCTATTCGTTTAGTTATATGGGGCATGCATGCTGTTAAAATATTGAAACTAATCAATAATGGCGATTATGCGGCTTTCCAAAATCTTATTGTAAAAGAAAATTCATACACGAATGAAAAAGAATTGATTTACACAAGAAACTCATCTTTGGAAATAATATAATCTTTAAAGTCGTGAATTTTCTTTTTAGGGTATATCTGATTTTTTCTTTAAAAGGAAGTAAAATATTTTCTCTATATCTACAAAATAAGGAGAAAATGAAGAGAAAATGTCATTATATGTCCCAAAAGCATTATATGAAAACGAAATTTCGAAAGTATTAGATGAGATAAAATATT
>CAYUTF010000165.1:0-4605 GCA_964447495.1 uncultured archaeon | reverse complement strand
TGTTCTTATTATTATGTTAAAACAATTGAAAATAAATATGGTTCAAAATTTCTCTTATTTTTATTTATATCTTGCTCTGTATTAGGTGGTGTAATCAACTTATTTTTAAGCTGGTTTTTTTATTATTATGATTTTACAATAATTTATTTTCCTATTGGATTAGCTTCAGGGGGGTTACTTGGAGTTAATCTATTTCTGTTACTGGAAAGATCGAATAAAGATTGGTATTTTTTTAATTTAAAATTAAAAGGAAAGTATTTAATATGGTTCCTAGCAATAATAAATATAATTTTAAAGATCATATCTTCGATTCTCTTATTCGAAGAATTGTATTTTTTTATTCCTGAATATTATTATTCCTATAGTATAGTTTGGTACATCTTCGATCTTTTTGGCTTGCTTGGAGCTGTAATTTTCTATGAAGGTTATTTCAAAAGAAGATATTAAGCACTTTAGTTTTTTATGTTTATTTTAAATTTGTTTGGAACTCTTTTATCAATCCAAAGATTTATATATGATACATTCAATACTATATATAGAACAGTATTGAATAAATACTATTCACGTTTAAATCAATGAAAAACAAAAAAAAGAAATGCAGGTTAAAAAATGATTAAACGAGTTAAAGGATTTGATCCACAATTTCTTGATTATGCTTCTAAATTTGAATCCGAAATTAATAGAGGGATATCTACTTTATGTATTCTATCTATTATTAATCGATATGGCAATGAGGGAGTACATGGTTATCAGATTTCTAAAGATTTACAAGAACAAACAAAAGAAATTTTAATTATTGAGGAGGGTACTTTATATCCTATTTTAAGAAAGCTTGAAGAGGATGGAATAATTACCGCAAAACGTGAAAAATCTGGAAGAAAAAGGAAATTTTACTTCATAACTGATAATGGAATAAAAATATTTAATTTTTTATCTGGGTTTTTTTCTAAACTCACTGAAGCGATAGCACCATTATTCGATGTAAATGTGAAATTAAAGAGAGATCGATATTTGTATTGTCCGAACTGTGCAAATAAGATTGATCTTACCAATTTAGAATTAAGATATTGTGATGTGTGTGGTCATAATCTTGAAAATGAATTAAAATCAAGAGGTATTTTAAATGAGCAACATGAAAAGTGAAGATATAATAAAGGAATATCTTAAAGAAGTTAAGAAGGCTCTTCCTGATTGGTTAAAAGAAAAGAAAGAGCAGAAAGAAATTTTAGCTGATCTTGAAGAGCATTTGCGGGAAAAAGCCAGAGAATTGTCAAATACAGGAGAAATAACTGTTGACGCTGTCTATAATGCTATTGAACGCATGGGTTCTCCAAAAGTAATAGCAAAAGAATATAAAAAGCGTGGTACTCCTCATGTTTATATTACAAAAGAGATGTGGGGGCTGTATAAAACAGTTCTAGGAATAGTATTTAGTGTGATTATTGCTTTGAATATCCTTGCTATATTTCTAACTATATTTTTCGAAAACCCATCATTGGAAACAATATTTGGAAACCTAGTTTCTGGCATTCAAGTGGGACTTTTGGGTTCATTTGCTGTTATAACTATCATTTTCGCATTTCTATCCATGGAGGGCTACTTTCCCGAAGATTTTAAATCCAAGAAGGAATTAGAAAAACAAAAAATGCTTATGGAAAAAGCTCGTGAGGAAGGGTATCCTATTTCAAAGAAGACTGGACTACCACTTAAACCATTCATTAAACCGATAGAAGAGATTATTGGCGGGGGTATTGCTCTAATAATCGGGATTGTCTTTATCGCCCAACCATTATTTGTTGGATTACTTAATCCATTGTTTTCTCTCTTACTGCGAATATTTGGAATATTCATGGCAACAGAAGCATCTTTAGACATTACAAGAGGTATTATTAGTAATCACAAGCCGAGTACACATCAGATAATACATGGAGTCACAATTATCTTAAAATTTGCTTTAATCCCCTTTATAATTATTTTAGCTCTTAACCCGCATATATTTCCATGGTTTAATTATGATGAATTATCTGGGTGGGTGAATACAGGGGTTTCTGTTGAATTTTATGAGCTCTTAAGAAATATATTTATTTTTGTTGCTGTAATCGTAGGACTAACTTCTATCGAAGACTTTTACAGAATAATAAAAATTCAGAAATATAAATAAATTATTTTTTTTAATTTTAATTTTATAATTTTTATAGTTGAAATTTTGATTAATTCATTCACCATTACTTTTTAAATATTTTCAAAAAGTCTTTGAAGCCTAAATGACTTACTCAAATAAGTTGATATATCAACTTTATATTATTATAAAAATTCTTATTCTTAGCTTTAAAATTATCTTACTATATTCAGTATGAAAATTAGAATTACCACTCCGTGTCGGATACATCTTTCCTTAATAGATGAGAATGGTTATACTGGTAGGGTTGATGGAGGGATTGGGCTTATGTTAGATCGCCCAAATGTTGTATTCGAAGCTACTAATCATGCTGAAGAGTTTAAAATTGAAGCTCATAAATATTATCGAGAATCCATTGAAGTTATTAATGAAAAAGCTTCACGAGTGTTTAAAACTTTTAATATTAGTAATAAGAATTTTCATTTTTTTCTAAAAAGGTATTATCCAAGTCATGTGGGATTGGGCTCTAAAACGCAATTATCCCTAGCAATTGCAACAGCCATTATAAAACTGAAGGAGATCAATAAAATTTCTATAAAAGAATTAACCAAATTAATGGAGCGTGGTGGAACTTCAGGAATTGGATGGAAAGGATTTGAGGGAGGGGGATTTATAGTTGATGCAGGACATGATTTTGGCATAGGAAAAGAGAAAGAAACCTTTTTACCATCTTCTGCATCTTCTTCAGCTGATCCCGCACTTACTATTTTTAGATATACTATTCCTGAACACTGGCGTTTTGTATTAGTTATTCCAAATGTAAAAAAAGGAGCGTATGGTGATGAGGAAGTAAGTATTTTCCAAACTCATGCACCAATTCCTAAAATTGAAGTAAATGAGGTTTCACATCAAATATTGATGAAAATAATACCTGGTATTCTAAAGCAAGATCTCACTTGTTTTGGTGAAGGATTAAAAAGAATCCAAACAATTGGATTTAAAAAAGTGGAAATTGAGCTTCAACATGAGATAGTAAAAAAAGTATTAGCATTTTTTCAAACCTACGGTGTTAAAGCTTACGGAATGTCGTCTTTCGGTCCAAGTGTTATAGGTATTACTGAATCAGACGAAGAAGCTAATATATTATTGAAGGAGACTCAAAAGTTGATAAGTGGATTTGGTGGATATATATATATATGTAAACCGAATAATTTTGGGGCTAAAATCGAATATTTAGATGAGGATTAATGTTAGATAAAAATATTAAAAACTATTTCTCTTCAGAATTAAGTGAAAGAGAACGTGCTTGTTTTGAAACTGGTATAAAATTAGGAGCGCTTTATCATATTCTAGCTGGTATGCCAATATCTTCAAATCAAAAGATCATAACAGCTATAGAAAATGGAATAGAGGCGTCTATATCATGCCAACCCTATGTTAAAAAAGTCCAGATTAGACTTGATAAAGAAAAGATAGAAGGTAATAAAAATACTCCATTTGATTATGATGAAATCACAGGAAAAGTAATAAATGCTGAGGTAATGCTTAAATACGAAACCACAGAAGTAATTGCCAAAATTCAATGGATTGAAGATTTCCAATATCCATTAATGTTTATTGATACTATTAAAACGATAGATTAATCCATAATAACCTGAATATATTTCTTTAAATAGTCAATAGTCTTTAAAACATTCAAATTTTTACAAAATCTATTGATATCTTTAATATATTGATTTATCTTTTCATGAATTATCATAATTAATTCGGATTTATTTAGTTCTTGTGCAACTTTTAACCTTGTAGCTAAAATTATTGCTTCTAGTGCTAAATTTTCTGCTCTATTGTATAGTTTATTTGAGGACGCATACTTATTACAATAAAGAACCCGCAACTTCACTTCAATTATTAAATTCTCTCCAAGATCATCTCGTTTAATGATAGGAGTATCATCAATGATTTTACATACAATAATTGCCCATGCATTTTTAAGGAAAGGTAATTGTATTTCCTTTTTTAAAGTATTAGCAAATTTAAAAAATTGATATTGGTCGTTTAAAATACCTTTAAAATCTGAATTTTGTTTTTTTAATGAGGCTAAAGCATAGTAGTAGATATCATCAATTAAGTTGAAGATAACATAGGGTTGTTCTTTAATATTTTCATAAGTTTTCGTATTCGAATACGGACTAAATTGAATGACATCCTTATTAATTAGACGTATTCCCATACAAGCTGTGTTAGGTATTATTTTACTATTATTTATAGAAAAAGTTGTTGCTAATACCTCATATAAATTATTTTCTTTTAGCCCAATCTCTTCACAGCTAATATTCATAAATAATAATAAGAAGCAATAATTAAAAAGTTAGAATCATAAAAAGAATTATTGTATTTTAATACTTAGTTAATTTTACTAAAACTGATAAACTTTGATTGTACTAGGTATAGATCCCGGGAGCCTAAGCTGGGACTTTTTTGGATTA
>CAYUTF010000164.1:0-4645 GCA_964447495.1 uncultured archaeon | reverse complement strand
TAACTATGGGACGTTCAATTGATGGTTTTATTGCCGCATCCTTATATGCTGCAATTCGAGTGCATGAATTTCCACGACTTCTTGAAGAAGTATGTGATGCATCAATGACTCCTAGACGAACAGTCCATAGAAGTTTAGGTATGGTGGTAAAAGAAGTACTGCCTGAAATAGGATTGAAATATCGGCCAATTACTGCTGAACAATTAGTATTCCGCTTTGGCAATGATTTAGGATTACCGATGGAAGTCCAAAAGAAAGCTATCAATATGTTAGCTGAAGCTTCAAAAAACGGTTTACTTCGTACAGGAAAAGATCCAAAAGGATTAGCCGCAAGTGTTATATATATGGCAGCTAAAGCAGGTAATTGTCGCAAAACCCAAGCAGAAGTCTCCGAAGTGGCGAAAGTCACAGAGGTTACGCTCAGAAGCAGATCCAAACAAATAAAATCAAAATTAGTATAAAATTAGGAAATTAGATTGATTCTATTTCTTATGTAAGTTTATTTAGAATGTTTTTTTATTTACTTATTCTTTATTTTTCCTTTTATTATATTTTTTAGTGTTCCTAAAGGATTAAGCATATATATATTAACTCTATTTTGATAGTAGATATGTCTTACATTGAGAAAAAATACAAGAATAATATTTATGAGATTTTTAATGAGTTATCGGCTCTTGAAAATGATATACTAAATTTATTACATTTTAAATCAGTAAGTTATGTCGATAAAATTGCAAAATTATGTGCTTTATGTAATAAAAAAATCAATGTTATTTTAAAAAAATATTATCCCGAAATAAAAAATATAGAAGATAAATTGAATATTAAGGTATATCTGAAGTTTTATTATGATCTAATTGATAAATTAACGGATTTAGTAAGAAATATAGAGAATTTTCAAAAACTAGATGAAAATTATTATAATACAATTATTGATTTCATTAGGAATAAAGAAATTCTTATTGATGGTAAGTATAGAGATATTTGCGCCAATGAATTAACTTCTTTTTATGATAAAGAAACAAGAAATGAGTTAGAAAAGATCTTAATTGAGAAAATTGAGCGAAAAAATAGAGAATTCTTTTCTATGGGACCTTTGGAAGAGGAAATTAAAAAAGTTGCTCGCTCCTATGGTGCGACTAATGTATCAATAATTCAAGCTAGTGAAGTAGAGCAGAAATTAATGCCAGATGCACATTCTATTATAAGATATGATTCGGAATTACCTAATACTTCAACGAAATTGAATAGTATTGGTGAGAATCTTAAAGATTTTTTGGAAGCTAAAAGCTATTCTGTAGTAATAAAGACTAAATTTATTATTACAAATGCAAAACTACTTCCAGATTAAATTTATCTTTTTTAACACCTAATTTTCTGTATTATATCAATTTTAAATTGGTATTTTGCTCATAAAATATTTAATTTTTCAAGTATTTTCTTATATGATAGATTATGGCAAAAAAGAAGAAAGAAGCCCCTTTAACCGGTATAACTGTATCGAAGGAAGAAGATTTTTCGGGATGGTATACTGAGTTATTAAATAAGGCAGAATTAGCTGATATACGATATAATATTAAAGGTTTTGTCGTATATCGTGAATGGGCAACAATCTCTATAAAAAAAATGTATGCTAAGTATGAGGAACTCTTAGAAAGTAAAGGTCATTTGCCATTGATTATGCCCTCTCTCATTCCAGAGAGTAATTTTCTATTAGAAGCAGAACATGTTAAGGGTTTTTCTGCAGAGGTGTTTTGGGTGACTGAGGCGGGAAATTCTGATAAGTTTAGTGAACGATTAGCACTACGACCCACAAGTGAAACAGCTCTTTATAAAATGTACTCCTTATGGATAAGGAGTTACAAGGATCTTCCATTTAAAAGATATCTTTCTTGTCAAATTTGGCGTTATGAGGGAAAAATGACACGTCCGTTTTTCAGAGCACGAGAGTTTCACTGGATTGAAGCTCATGATGTATTTGCCACGTTAGAAGAAGCAAAGGCTCAAGTGGAAGAAGATATGCAAACAACATACCAAATGGTTCAAAATGAGTTCTGTATTCCTATAATCTTCTTTGAAAGACCGCAATGGGATAAGTTCGCGGGAGCAATCGCAACCTATGCTGCAGATGCACTTATGGGTTCAGGAAAAGTTCTACAGCTCCCTTCGACGCATTTACTAGGACAAAAATTCTCTATACCATTTAATGTGAAATTTGTTGATAAGAATGGGGAGGAAAAATATGGATATCAGACATGTTATGGTCCAGCAATCAGTAGAATTTATGGTGCCATGATCGCATATCATGGTGATGATAAAGGTTTGGTTTTACCTTTTGATATCGCACCAATTCAAATTATTATCGTTCCAATTTTATTCAAGGGAAAAGAAGAAATTATTTTAAATAAAGCGTATGAGATTTTGAGTCTTTTAAAGGGTCGCTATAAGGTAAAAGTCGATAATTCTGATGAGTCACCTGGAAGTAAGTTTTATAACTGGGAATTAAGGGGTGTCCCAATTAGAATAGAAATAGGACCTAAAGATTTACAAAAGCATCAGTTAGTGCTTGTAAAGCGCCATGATGGTAAGAAATTCATTATAAAGGAAGGAGAATTAGCTAATAAAGTAAATGAAATTGCCCAAAATTATACAAATGAAATTAAAGAAAAATCTTTAGTCGATTTTGAATCTCAAATTGAACTATGTTATGAAAAAGATGCAGCAATAGAAGCTATCAATAATGGAAAGATCGTAGCATGCGGTTTTTGCTCTATCGATAAAGAAGGAGAAAAATGTGCTGAGGTTGTTGAGAAAGACATTGGAGCATTTGTAAGAGGAAAACGGGTTGATGAAGAAAAACATGAATTTGCTAGCTGTTTAATATGTGGAAAACCTGCCACTTGTACTGTTTACTTAGCTAGAAGCTATTAAACTATTATTTCTTATTATATGTACTATATATACCATTTTAATCCTCACAGATTTGTGTGAAAAAAATACTTTTTCTGTGTTAAAATAACATACTTTCTTTTTTTGTTATCATTTTATATAGATTGAATTCATGTATTATTTCGTAAGAGTATAAGGTGATTATTATAGTAATAACAAAAACATCAATATATTGTGGTGAAGATTTTTATTTAAACTCAGAGACTCACTTGTTTCACGGTAATATTCCACCAGTTATAGGATGTTTAATTTCTGATAAAGATGGGAAGTCAATAGTGTCTTTTGAAGTTTTTAAAGGAGCAATTCAATTTTTTATGAAAAATAATCCAAATTACGCTCGCGAGGATAAAGAACTCCAGATCGACTTAATTCCAATTTATGTTAGCGCAATCGAGTTGCTTTCTCAAGAATTAAATATTCAAGGCTTGCCTGGAATAGAAATTAATGGGATAAATATAAAATTAAAGATTTTGTTTTATTTTGATGAGTTTACAGTCACATTATTTCTTAATCCAAAAGTTAATTTTACCATCATAGAAGATTTAACCAATACCTATCTCTCGAATCTATTTGATGAATTCAAAAATGAACTCTTTAATGTAATAAAAAAAAGTTCAAATGATTTTATTACTTTCCTGGAAAGAGTAGGATTATGTTGGTTAATTGATTTAAACAACGACTATTTAGCTTTAACTCAAGATAAATTGTATTAACTTAATAATTACTAATTTCAAATTCTAATCTCTTTTTTCTTCAGTTTTAGGAAAATAATAATTAAAAAAAAAAAATAAAATATAGAAACTTAATTAAGCGCACTTATGAGAGATTTATGAGACTGTTCTTCTCTAATAAATTTGGATTCCTTATCCTCATGACCACAATCTAAACATTTTACAATTTTTGGTGGAAAATACCGAATTACTTTTGGTTTTCTCAAACTAGTGCACATTGGGCATTTGTAATACATTTAGGACACCATTAAATATAATTAGTTCCCGACTATGTATTTTGCACTTAAATGATTTAAACTCATCGAATTTGTAAATTTGATTCGAAATTCTTAAGTGGGAGATAATTCAAAAAATTTAATATTTTTACCTTATTTTTCTTTTTAAAATTTGATTGTAATAAATTTATGGCAGTAGAATTCCAAAATTTATCAGATAACCATAAAAATCTATATTTTATACAAGGAAAAAACCGAGCTAAGTACCCTTTTTCAAATTCTCTCATCTTAAATGATTATATCATAGACACAGGAATATCAGGTAAATATGTGAGGAAAATCAAAAGAGATTATCAAATAAATCATGTAATCCTTAGTCATTGGCATGAGGATCACATTTCTGGAAATCATTTCTTACCAAAAGCAAAGTTCTATTGTCATATTTTAGATAAACCAGTAATTGAGAACATTGAGAAAATGATTAGTTTTTACAATATCGAACATGAAACTATTGGAGAGGATCTTACAAACCTTTTAAATCTTCTTGGTATGGAAAACACTTTAATAGAGAAAACGATAAATGATGAAGAAATTATGAGCATTGGAGATAATATGCGGTTAAAAGTCATTCATACTCCGGGACATACAGCGGGTCATTGCTCGTTTTTGGAATTAGACTCAAAAATAGGGTTTTTAGGGGATATAGATTTGACAAAACACCCATTTTATGGTAATATTGATGCTAGTTTG
>CAYUTF010000163.1:0-4656 GCA_964447495.1 uncultured archaeon | reverse complement strand
ACATCAAAAACTCCACTAAAAATTCCAAGATATAAAATACATAAGTTTTTAGCCATAATATTATCTTCTTCATCCTTAGCGAGGGGTTCATACACATTGATAAGGATATGATCTTTTCTAAATTGACCAGTAAGCGCTCCGTAGCCCATTAAAATAAGTGATTCAAGAATTCCAAGTACTACATCTTTTTTTGTTGCCATAGTTTCAGTGCTCCAATCTTTATTGTAAAAATATTTTTCCATTAATGATTTTCCTAAAGTTTTTCCTACCCAAATAAGAATATCTTCGGCGTTGGTACCTGCAAATTCGCAAAATTCCATGATTTCATTAGGTCGTAGCATTACTAAACGAATATCTTTTTTCTTCTCACCTAAAAACAGCTGTCCATCTTTTTCTTCAATATTTATTTGTAAATCTTTTTTTAACTTTTTAAACATTGTAAAAACCTATAAATTCATATATTAAAAGAAAAAATGTAATATAATAGAAATTTAATTGTCCAAGTTTATAAATTTAATGATTAGGAGATACTTTCTAATTTTTATTTATAATAGAATCAATTTGACGCTATTAATTGAAATATAGAATCAATTATTTTTGGAATATTGTAATTAGTTTTAACCGAACTAAAGATAAATTGCCATAACCTATTCTCAAGGCTATTAAATCCAAAATATTCCATTATTTCTTTTTTTGTTCTTTTTAATTGATCTTTATCAATATGATGATTATGATTAAGTAAATCAACTTTATTGGCAATGATAATAATGGGTATCTCTTTAACTTCTTCTCTATTTGCGATATTCCAGAATTCCTCTTTTGATTCTTTAAAAGATATTTGATTAGCGATATCAATCATATATATTAAAATATTTGATTCTTGAATACCATGCAGCCAATTTTTTCGTAGTATTAAGTTTCCAGGCATATCCCAAAAAGCTAATTGTCCATCATCTTCTTGAATATATTCAATATTGAATTTTTTAGTTGGAGCATAAAAATTATCACTAAATTGACCGGTTTTTAGTCTTCTTAATAATGAAGTTTTCCCAACATCATCAATTCCAAATAAAAACACTTTTGTAAATATATCAGAGGATTGAAATGCGATTTCATGTGATTTCTGTAAAATTTCATCTCCATATCTTCGAATATCAATAAATAACGTTATCAGGAAATTCTCAATTTCGATCTCATCCTCAAAGTAACAGCACATTTCATTATTTAACATTTCATTGACAAGATCTTCGAAAATATCATTATAATCATAAGGATTATCTTCATAATCAAAATTTAATCCAATAATTATCTCAGAATTAATACACATTGTAAATATGTTTTGTTCCTCGATTTTTTGGGGTATGGGTGAATCCATTTTAAAATTAATTGAGTTCTGAGTAAGAATTTGAATGTTTTGCTCTGCTATGTTTTGATTTCTATTTTTTTTAAGTATAGCTCCCGCTTCATGGCCATTAATTACTTTTTTAATGAAATCTTTATGTTTTTTTCCAGAGATATCAATAGGATAGCTGTAAATATCGAGATGATTCAAATCATCGAAGTTCTTACCCTTTAGCAGAAATATATTGGATAACAAATAATAATCCTAAAACATTTAAAGATTTAATTTTGTAAATAATAAATGATTAAAAAAAGTTTGGAATCTCCATTAAATTGCTACTTTTATACTTTTCGAAAATAATTGGGGATGATTAGAGATGTAAAATTAATTCATTTGAGAGAAATGAAGAAATTTTCAAATTTAAGAACCATTTTTTTCATTACTTTCTTTCTTATTTTCCATATTGTCATCTTGAGACTCTTGCGGATGGGAGTCATCTTCTTGGGGTTGTTCTTCTTTTTTACCCTCACCTATGGGTGTTTCACAGATTGGACATTTTTTCCACCCAGGTCTCAAACTATATCCACAATTCAGGCATTCTAGCATATCTTCATCTGGTTTCCATTCTGGTATATTTAATCCACCGCCTCTTCTTTTTTCGGCTAGATCTTGTAATTCATCTTCTGTCCATACTTCCATTCCTTCTGGAATTCCTGAATTTCTCCCCTCCGAGAATTTAGATAGCTCTTCTTCTGTCCAAGTCGGCATATTTGGCTGAGTTTCTAATCTTTTCTGTGCTTCTTCAGTTAATTCTTCTGCGGTCCATGGTTTTAATTCTTGTCCACCAGGTGTTCTTATACTCTCAGTTTCTTGTATATCTTCTGCACTTGGGGGAGAAGGTACTTGACAACTTATTGCTGAAAATTTCAATAATGCTTCAAAGCACTTTGTATATTTATCTTGATTTTCACTCTCATTACTTACCAAAATGAGTGTGGTTTTATCAGAAGGAATAGGTAAGGCAATACTCAATATAGCTATATCTGATGATGATCTCCCTGAATCTAAACTCGTACTAACATTACCCATCGATTTAAGCAATAGCTCATCTTCCATTAGAAAATCACAAATCGGATCTCCATGTCGTTGATAATCTTCATGATACTTAGCAAGCTGATTTTGGGTAACCACAGAGTCAAATGAATTAAGAATCGCGCTGATATAGGGATAATTCTGTGATTTTGCCCCCTTGTAAGTTTCTTCAATTTTAAATCCTCCTAAATCTAGATTTCCCATAATAGGTGCAAATAAGGGCTCATTGTCCTTAATTTTTCCAAACACAATCGTTTTTCCTAGTACACACTTTATTTCTCCATAATAGGCGATCGAATGATCGTGAATTTCAACTTTATCTTTTATTTCTATTCTTGGAATAGTACGAAAAATTATTTCATTCCAGGGAAGCTCTTTCACGGGAACGATTGCTATACAAGATTTTATGATAAGTTCGGGAAGCTTCTTAAGGTAATCTTTAAGCAGTTTTACGATTTCTTTATATTTCTCTTTCTTGAGTTCTTCTGTTGCTTGTTTCATCATCTCGTTAAATTTTTCTTCATTTTTCTTTACTGATCCTCCAAACGATTTAATATCTCCCAGAATGTTTCCTTTGAAAATTAAAGTCGCATTATCGATGATTTCTTTTTGCATATCTGTGATTTCTTCTATTAGATAATCTTCCACATGAAATTCAAGACTCTGGATAAAAATTGAAATTAATTTCGCTTCAGACAATTTAATTACCTTATTTTTTATATTCTTTCTATTCTTTTTATAAATATTGAAACGGAATGGATATAAAAATTTATTTGAATCTTATTCCAATCGTATTCCTAAATTTTCTAATAAATGGAATAGAACATGAAAAAATCCAATAAATAACCTAAATCTGGAAAAAGATTATTAAAATCCTTGCTGAAATCCCTATTTTTAATAAGTTTAAATAATCCAGCTCAGAAGAAACATAAAAAGAGATAGTTGTAATTCAACGTGGTTTCAGAATCAAAAAGAGAAAAATCACAATCATTTGAGCATATGAGAATGAAATTATACTTCTATGAGAACCTACCACTTTCAAATCAAGTTGTACGCTTAGAAGAAGAATACAAGATAGGAGATCAAATTGCAGATGTATATTTTGAGTTAGAAAACGGTGAAAAAATTGCGATTGAAATTCAACACTCCAAAATAACTGAGGCTAATTTGACTGAGCGAACATTAAAGTATACTAAAAGAGGGATACATGTTTTATGGATTCTTAATGGAAAGTCTTTTAATAAATATCCCCAAAATCAAGATGGAAAAAGAATTTCACTGTTAGAAAGTAAATTACATAAAATGTATAATGGTCGTGTTTATTATTTAAATATGGATTCGAAAGGAATCATAAGTGGTGTGTACGCTTTAAGCTATTTCCCTTACTTTAATATCAAAGATGTTATGTATAAAAAGAAATCTATAAGTAAAAAGAGTATATACTGCCAAGAGATTCAGTCTTTAAAATTAAAATGTCGTTCTATGAAATATAAGTTAGCTCTGTTTGAAGATGAAGATGTGAAATCTCTCTGTGAAGAGGATATTTTTAAAATTCTTAAAGCTTATTGTATGAATGAAGTTAAACATACCCCAAATAATAATGAGACTTATCTAATTATACCTATAATTAAAATTGTATCCGCATTACGACCAAGATACGGATTTTTTCTTGTATATGATGTTTTGCAAACTTCAAGAAAGAGGGCAAGAAACGTGAAAATTACAAAATTTGGCTTTATGAAAGATAAAGATAATAAAGTTAAAGAAAGTATTAAGATTCAGGTGTCAGATTACATTTGAAACGATGGTATTTAATAATTTTTTTTATGAAATTGTAATTTATTCATAGTTGTTTATCCAATTCCTATAATAAGATTATTTAATCGTTCGAATAATTATAAAAATCCTATTCGTATTTCATAATATTCTTAGGAAAAAAACGACAAAAATGGATTTGGTGAAATTATTTTTGAAAAATTTTTATAGAAAATGAACAAAAATTCAAATTTCTAATAAATATACAAAACAAATTGATATCCACTTTTTAAACATGGACAAAAAAAAACGTAAAAAGTGCGCTAAGGCTTTATATTTGTCCATTTAAAGCCCAAATAACTAAATCGATTCTAAACTCACTCCAATTAGAGAATAGGTAAAATTTTGTTTTTTATCATATATTAATGTGTTAAAAAAAAAGGTTTATATATCATTTTGCAATAACT
>CAYUTF010000162.1:0-4752 GCA_964447495.1 uncultured archaeon | reverse complement strand
AGTTATTTCACTCACTTCTTTTTGAGATGTTTTATGAGAAAAAGCTATTGCTGCGATGGAATATCTCACATTTGAGGGAACATTCACAGGCCCTCTTAAAAACGGATGTTGATAATAGCTATCTGTTTCTGTTAGCAAGTTATTTAAGGGCACTTTTTCAGTGTTTCTTCTCCATCTTTTATTCCCAAATGCTGAACTGGGAACAGAAAACATATATCCTTGTTTTGAAAGTGGGAGAGCATATTCTTCAGGTCCAGAAAAACAATGCCACATAACTTTTGTAGGAGGAATGTTATATTCTTCTAAAATGGAAAGAATTTCGCTTGTTGCACCATCTTTTTGGTTGAAAATATGTTTGGGATTTTTCTGATCCATTTCATGTTCAGCTGCGTTCCTTACATGCATTACATATGGTTTATTAAATTGCCTTGTCAATTCAAATATCTTTCTAAGTTCAGATACTTGTTGTTCTCTTTTTTCTAGCGATTTTGCATGGTGAAAATCCAGCCCTATTTCGCCGATTGCTAATAATTTTTCGCTGTTTTCCTCAACAAAATTAACCCATTTATTCCATTCGATACTATATCTGTCTTTAGAGGAGTATGTTACCGTTTGCGGAGCCCAACCGACAGAAAACCCATAGTTTTCTTTATTCTCTGAAAATACTAACGTCATCTGCAAAGTATTTATGTCAATAGTACTACTAATTAAATATTTACCACCTAATTTGAAATATTCTCCATATTGTTCTGAATCGGGAGGCAATTTATCATTTTTTGTAGGACGAGGAAACGGTAAATGACAATGAACATCAATAAACTTGAGTCCTTGCTCTGGTTCTGGAATATTGATTTTTTTAGGCAAATTTTAAAATGCTCCTAAATTTTATGGGAATATTTATCTAATATGTATCGAAAAATTTAATTTTTATTAAAAGATTCTCAGTAAAATTGGATTAAGGGTATCTATTAAAATAAATTTTTATATAATTTTTATTATAAAGATGGTATAATGATTGAACAAATCAAATTAAAGTTGGACGAATTAAAAGCTAAGAAATCAGCTTTGTCTCCAGCAATTGAGGAGATAGAGAAGAAACGGAATGAAGAACTAGCAGAAGTTAATAAAAAATATGATCATCTAGTCCAAGATGCCTCTATTGAAGTCGAAAATTTTGAGTTAAAAATTATGAATGATATGATAGATCTCTTTGTAAAAGTGATTATGGAGGAATTTGATGCCAAGAGAAGTACAAGTGATTATGTGCTTACAGATAAATTTAGAGCTTTTAAAGAGGAAATCTCAAAAGTTAAAGAATTTCCACAAGAATTGCTAGATCGCCTAGATAAAGTCATAAATGGCGATCCCGTCGAAAAGATTGCTTATGATATTGAAAAAATTGAAGCTAAATATAAAAAAGCTTAATTACATCATAAAATATTGATTTTGAAAGGGAAAGGGATATAAAATACCCTACATCGATATTCCCGCTTATGAGGATATAATAAGTAAAAATAGGAAGTAATATCTCGATATTAGTTTGATACATATCAGTAAATTCCTCTTATTTTTTCAATTATTAAATACCAGTTGAGATGTTCATTATGGAAATATTAGAAGAAGAGATCGAGATTTATAATTCTAAGATGCGATTACTTAGTTGGTTATATGATGAGATTAACATTCAAAAAGATATTTCGAAAGATCTTCTAAACGAAAAAGGGCAGAAACTTCCATTAAATCTTTAAAGCAATATTTTACAATAAAAATAAGAGAAATAAAAAAATTATGACAGCTACTAATATAACTTTATTGAGTAATCTTCTGCTTTAACTTCTCGTCCTCTAGTTTTTCTAATTGTTTTTCTAGCTTTTTTATATCTTTATCAAGGTTTTTTATCTTTGATTTCTTTTCTTTATCTATACTGATTAAGAGATCTTTTAAAGCTTTATCCTTCCCCTTTATATACTTATCATATTGTATCTTTAATGCTTTTACTTCTACTGTAAGCTTATTCTTTTTCTTTACCCACTTATCAGCTTCTTCTATAGCTTCTTTTAAATCTACTTCCCCAGTATCCAATTTTGATTTTGTTTCATTGATCTTATCATCCCATTGTGATTCAATTTGCTTTTCAGCACCAGCTTCTTTTTTTGCGGCATCCTCTTCAATTCGAGTGATATCATCTTTTTTATCACTAATATGAGTTCTAATTTCCTCTTCTGACATTTGCACAGAACCTTATTTTTTTTTCTAAATCTATTAGGTTTTCTTATGTTTAATGTGTTAAAAATGTTGTTTATCAGATTTATAATTTAAATTTTTAAGAATTTAAGATTGAAAGTAGAAATTATGATTAAGTATAAATTACATAACATCCAAATCTTGATTTATAAGTAATTTAAGAACTAGATGTATTTATATGAATCAAGATAATATTTTAAATCTTTTAGGAAATATTGTTGGAAATGATTTTGCCTCAAATAAAGAAGAAGATTTATTCATTTATTCCCAAGATCCTGGTGCGTCCCCACCAAGACCAGTGGATTATGTTGTTATGCCAAAATCAGTAGATGAAGTTCAGAAAATAGTAAAACTTGCGAATAAAGAGGGTATACCTATAGTTCCTATGGGCGGGGGATTAACATTAAGTGGATTAGTAATACCCGTGGAGGGAGGAATTGTCTTAGACATGAAAAGAATGGATAATATAATCGAAATCAATGAACTGAGTAAATATGCTCTTATAGAATCTGGAGTTACTACGGGTCAATTACTGTCATATTTGAACGAAAACTATCCCAATCTGCAACCACCCGTTCCTGATGCACCTTCTGCGGCGACTATTGCAGGTAATGTGTTAATTCATGGATCAGGTTATTTATCTCAAAAATACGGCGACCATGGATCCATGATAAATGGTTTAGAGGTGGTTTTACCAAATGGAGATATTTGTAAATTGGGTTCGTGTTCTGTCTCTAAATATTGGTTTACACGTGGTCCTATCCCTGACTTAATAGGATTATTTATTAGTTCATTTGGAACTCTAGGAATTGTTACAAAACTTTCTGTTAAATTATTTTATAAACCCAAATTCAGAGATGTTGTTTTTGGATTAGCAACGGAATACAAAGATATTCCTAATATTTTGTCAAAAGTCACCGAATCAGGTTTAGCTGAGGATGTGTTAATTGGAATGCAAGATAAACCTGACTGGATGAAAGGCTATATTTTTGTCATAGTTTATGTTACCGGGGAATCACAGGATGAAATAGATGCTAATACCAAGGTCCTAAAAAAGATATATCGTAAGACAAATGCAAGATATATGAAAACTCCTCCCAGGATACGAGAAATTTATATGGAGAAGCCTATTTTTGCTGCAACCGCTGCTGATTTTAGAAAGGGAGGCGGATTTGAATATGTTGGTGCTTTTATACCTTTAGAGAATATACCTGAAGCATATGCGGGAGGAGTCAAAATTTCTAAAAATCATGGAATTGTGCCAACGATAGGATCACGGCTTATTGGACAAACTCATACTGTAATGGTCTTTTTCTCCTATTCTTTCAATCGAGCCGATCCAGAAGATATGGAGAATGCAAGAGAAGCCCTTCATGAAACTAATTTGCTAGCGTTGGAATTAGGAGGAATTCCATGGAAAGCTGAATTGGCGGGTCAAAAGCTTATACTTGAGAAAATGGACCCGAATTATAAAAAATTATTCAAAAGTATACGTGACACCTTGGATCCGAATCATATTATGAATCCAGGAAATTGGGAGGTAAAATAACTGATGACAGTTCAGAATGAAAAAGATTGGAAGGATATAATCCACAGATGCTTCAGATGCGGCTATTGTAAGTTTACGCATGATTATTCCGATTTTAATTGCCCGAGTTACAAAAAATTTCGATTCGAAACCTATAGCACAGGGGGGCGGTTATGGCTGACGTTTGGTGTGATTAATGGTGATATTGAATGGAGCGAAGGGATAGCTAATGTATTGTATGCCTGCCCAACTTGCGGTAATTGTATGGAAAACTGTCGATTTGAAAAATTTAATTTTATGCTTGTGGATTTTATAGAAGTTGCCCGAGCCGAAGCAAATAAGAATGGTTTCTGCCCCGAAAATCAAAAGTTCCTTTTGGAGCGGACTACTAATGAATCCTATTTTAATCCTTATGCCGAGAAAAATTCAGATAATGAAGATTTAAAGAGAAAGTATGAGCTACCTGATGAAGCGGAATGGGTCTACTTTATTGGATGCACGAGTAATTATCGGCAAAAAGACCTGAGGGACGCTACACTAAGATTTTTGAAGAAAGCAGGAATCGATTTTACACTTATTGATGAGCACTGCTGTACCAGTCCACTATTAAGAACTGGTCAACTCTCTCCCGTGAAAGATTTTATGAATTATAATATTCAAAAGATTAAAGAATCTGGTGCTAAAAAAGTAATCACCTCATGTGCGGGATGCTATCGAACTTTAAAATTTGATTTCGTTAAGCATGGTGTCGATCACAATTTAGAGTTATATCACACTTCCGAATTAGTATTACAACTTTTAAAGGAAGATAAATTGAAATTTAAATCTGAATTTCGGAAAACGGTTACTTATCATGATCCTTGTCATTTAGGCCGGCACTCTGGTATATACGAAGAACCAAGAGAAGTCTATAAGAAGATACCCGGGATTAACTTAGTGGAAATGAAAAGGAATAGAGAAAATGCATGGTGTTGTGGAGC
>CAYUTF010000161.1:0-4782 GCA_964447495.1 uncultured archaeon | reverse complement strand
TGAAGAAATTTAGACCCATTCTTGAGCAAAAGCATCAAGATCATGCAAAACATGTACTAATTGGAAGTAAACTCTACTATGAAATTTTAAAAAAAAGAGGGAATCTGCAACAAATGAAAGCCGAAAAGCTCATAAAAGTGATGGATAAAATTCCCAAATATAAAGATTATATAAAAAACCATGGGTTTATTGATAAAGACGATTACAAGCAAGTTGTAAAAAAAATCAAATCATAAAAATAATCTATTAGCTAATAATAAATATTTAGAATAAATCTAAAGTAGAGAAAAAGGATATTTATTTTTTTAGCATTTTTCTACATTTCGCGCAAGGCTCAATGTTCTTTTTCACGAGTCGTTTGAAATATTTAGGCGTTAAGCTGAATTGATGTTGTTTTGAGCATTTTAGTTTCACTTGTTGATAGATATTTTCATACTTAGAGATCATTTCATAGTTTAGGGCTTTTACCATTTTCTGAAATTCTTGAGCTGATTTTAGATTTCGTTCAGTATTGGGATTATTGCAGTCTGGGCACCAGTGTCCTTGATAGATTGCCCCAGGAGTGGTCTCCCATTCATGGTTATGCTTGCATCGTATTTTTATTGGTTTAAATCGTCCTTTATATTTCGTTAAAAGTTCTCCTCCTTTTTTCTGGACAAAATTCTGAAATTTCTTAGCGTAGGCATCTTTTTCACATTGAGGGCAGAAGGCTTCAATTTTTTTTTGAACTTTTTTGAGCCAGTATGGATCTTTTTTAATTTTATGTCCATTCTGACACCTATACCATAATGGCGTTTTCGCATTAATATACTTACTGATTAGCTTACAATTAAATTTCTCTCCTAGGTTGCGGAAGTATTCTGTAGTGCCTTTTATATTTCCGGCGCAATGCGAGCACCAATTATCTCTATATACGGAATCAGGCGTAGTTGTCCACTGATGTCCTTTCTCACACATGATTGTGACTTCTTTTTTCGCGGAAAAATAGGGCGTCATCAATGTTCCCCCTTTTTCTTCTACATATTCACGGAATTTTTTAGCATATTTATTTTCATATATATTGAATTCCTTATAGTCAAATTTTGGGAGGTTTTTCAAGAACTCATCCATCTTCTTATTTATTTGTTTCTGAGTTTGTCTATATTTATTTATAATATATTCTTGCATTTTCTCATAGGGCACAAGCTCATCATCGGGAATTTGGATGAGGATGACCTCATGGTCCTTACATAATTTTTGCTTGAGAGCATCTTCTTTCTGTAAATGCTTAAGTTCCTCATCAGTCATCCCAAACCTTTTTTTACGATGTTGAAGTCCCTGATATTCAAACGCCAAACGCAATTCTTTACAGTATCCATCGAGTTCCATTTGATTCCCCTTTTCATTGACGAGCCATTTAGGATAACTTTTTGGGAAAGGTCGTCCAAAAATCCGTTCAAAAAATTTCCTACAGATAGTTTCGCTAACGTAAATATTACAATACGGGCACCAAGTATTTTGATACACTATAGACTCATAACTTGTAGAAAACTGATGCCCTTCCGCGCACACGAGCAAGATATTTGACTTAGCATTTATAATTGTTTTGGTAAGGCATTTTCCTCCCTTCTTTTTGGCGATTTCTTTTATGGTGTCTATGGAGACATACTGCTGCGTTCGGATGTATTGCTCATACTCCGCTTCGGTGAAGAGTTTCTTGAGGTTATTGCGCGCCGATGTATCGCTGACGAGAAGCCATTGTTCTATGTCATACGAGTTATACGAACCGGGGGTGCTCAGTATGAGGGTCTTAATTGCCTTGGTTAGAGTGTTATTTTTCCGTATTTCTTTTAAAATCATGATATAATTGGAAATCTTTCTCGCCAGATCTTTAATCACACCAGAATTTGTCGCTCGAGCTTTATCTTCAAGTTGATTTCGCACGGTTATGAGCGAATCGATAAACGTCTGTGTTGGGCGGAAGCTTTTTAGCCAATTCCCGGCGGTATTGAATTGTTGGATATGGTCTTTTATGAGCTTGATGCGGTGGGTGTAGGCTAGGAATTGCTCGAATACCCGTTTATTGATGAAATCGATATCATTCTGGCTCATTTGTTCATAGGTTTGAAATAACGTATTAAAAGCCTCATAATTTTTCAAGATATGCCTTAAAAACTTTTCTTTTAAGTGCGGGATATCCCATGGATTCGCATTCTGGCAATACTGCTTAAATCCGATGATATGTGCGACCAAGTACCGATAAAACTCATTGTAATCTCGAATGGTCCTATCTAATGCAAGGAATTGATAAAATTCTTGCTTGGTCAATTCTTTATGCTTGAATTTTTGGTACAATCGTTCTAATTCTGCATACTTTCGGAACTGTTTTATGATTTCTTTCAAGATGGCCGTAAGGTAGGGATTAAGTAATAAGTGTGCACTCTCATTTACCCATCGCTTGAAGATTTCTTTCCAATCTTTTACTAATTCCTCAACTTCCTCTTCTTCTTCGACTTCCTCTTCTTGTTCTTCCTGTTCTTGGAGTTCTTCCTCTGCGATTACCTCTTCCGTTTCTTCTTGCCGTTCCATTTCATCTTGCGTTTGTTCTTGTTCTGAAGTTTCAAGTTGCTCTAGCCATTGAGTGAATCCTTTAGTTTCTCTCCCCGCATAGATCGAGCGCTTACCGGTTTCCTGACGATATCGCTCTTGAAGTTGTTGATATTCCTCTTCTTCTACCTCTTCCTCCTCAATTAGTTCTTCTGGCTTTTCCAATTCTTCATATACTTGCTCTTCTTGTCCATTTTCACTATCTTCGCTCTTTCTTTCTTGATATAATTCATCAGATTCCTCATCAAGCGCTTCGATCACTGCCGGACTGATTTCCTGAGTGCACTCCTGAGTTTCACTCACTTGTTCTTGCACTAAACTCTGTTCTGTTATCTCACTTTCCGTTTTATCTTTGTCATCTGCTTTCATTTCCTCCTTTTCTTCTTTTTCGAAATCTTCAGCTTGCGATTGTACTATATTCTCTGTTGGATTCACATTTTCTGAGTCTGGCTTCAACATTTCCGAGGACTCTTCTTGGGGAGTGGTTTCTTGGACTTGTTCCGCTTCTTCATTGGGTAACTCTTCTGATTGCGATTCCATTGTTTCAGTTACTTCCTCGGGCTCGACCTGATATACTACTTGCTGTTGTTCTACGACCTGCATCTGAGCCTCAGCAACATCCTCTTTTCCCTCGCTTTTTTCTTTCTCCTCGTGAGATTCAGGCGATTCTGAATCGGTTTGGGATTTATCAATATAACCTAAATCCTCCAGCTGTTCCTTGACTTCTTCTTCCTCTATTTTTTTTTCTACTTCCTCCCAATCATACTTAAGCTCATCAATCTTCAGTTTCTCCTCGATCTCATCGAGATTTTTCCCTTGATCCATTGCTTCAGTTACTTTGTCCACAAAATAGTCTGCTTCCTCGTCGGTAGAGAGTTGATCTTTATCACTGGCATCCTGATCTTCCCCCTTCTGCGTTTTTTCGTCTTGCTGCGCGTCTTGTACGAAATCCTCCCATTCATTTATATACTCGTCCTCTTTAGGAATCTCATCACTCTCATCGGGATGGCTCTCTTGGTTCATTGCCTCCGCTTTCTCCTCCTCTTCTTTAAACCATCTATACGTCTCATCAGCCTCTTCCATAATCTTACTGATTTCCTCTGGAGACGTCGCCCCATTTTCCTCTGCTTTTTGATATTCTTCCCAAAGATATTCGAATTCTTCAGCATCGGTTAATTCTTCATGCTCATAATCAGAGTCATCAGAATCCTCGGTCTCATCATCTGATGTATCGTAATCCTCCTTTAAATCATTAAGTATATCCATATCCTCTTCCGGAAGATCCTTATCAAGCGTGGAGGAATAGTCAATGTCATCAATATTAATATCATCTTCCTCTTCGTTTACTTTATCTGGTAGCGAATCAGTATCCGCTTCAAATATCTTATCTAAACCCATATCTTCTTCCGGAAGATCCTTATCAAGCCAGGAAGAATAATCAATGTCATCAATATTAATATCATCTTCCTTTTCATTGTCAAGTGAAGAATCGGCACTAGTTTCTTTTGTATCAGCATCGTCATCATTGTCAGAAGAAATAGCGATATCATCAGCATTAGCCTCATCGTGATCTGAGTCGAGCGGAGCATCATCAGAGCTATCTGGATCATCTGAGTTATCTGAATCGGTATCAATTCCTTCCGAATCGGAGTCTGAACCACCTATATCGTTAGAAGAACCCTCTTCGTTTCCAAAATCATCGCCAAATTCAGAAATCTCTCATCCCCTCGCTTCATTCAGTTATATTAATGTAGGCTCTAATTGCGGAAAATCTATGGTTTTTATCGCATACCGCTCTCCCGTATTTCCATTTAAAATCAGTGCTTTCTGAGGTTCCAAAAGCAGCAAATATTTGTGATCCTCTGGTAGATTCGTGAATATCCTTGCCGTCTCACTATCCATTCGAAATAGCATTTTTAGACTCGCTAATTTTGCCACACACGGAAATAAATCCGAAAGAGAATTCGATATGATCACAAAGGAAAGCCCCTTACTTCGGAATTCACGCATCAAATTTGAAAAAATCTCTTCCAGTTGTACTTTTGCGATGTGAATATCGCTATTAACTACAGTATATTTCGATTTCTCTAAAATTTGGTGAGCCTCATCAATGACGATTAAATTAAGAAGCTGATTTGATTCCGCATCAGGAGTTAAAGCGCGTATCATCTGAAGGATTGCATTTGGGAGGATTAA
>CAYUTF010000160.1:0-4786 GCA_964447495.1 uncultured archaeon | reverse complement strand
GTTACAATCGCATCTAAACTATGTGCTTGGACCATTAACTCGATTGAGTCCGCTATTGTTTCTCGATGAGGCAATATATAACGCATTCCTTCATTCCCGTTTGCCCAGCCATCACAGGGAGCTATAGTGCAAAATTCAAAAGGTATACCTCCTGCTTCAATAATTCCATATTTAACTGCCTCTGCGAGGATATTTAGATGTTTATGACCGGGATTTAGTTCGTTCCAGGTATTCACCACGCCGATAAAGGGCTTCTCATTAATATCTTTCTCTTCAAGACCTAATCCTTTCATTATTCCCATTGCAACATATTTGAATGGAGTGTCTTTAACATTTTCAAAGATTTTCTTACTTCTTTTTTTAATATCAACTTGTCCATTATTCAATTTGATCCTCAACTTGATTTTGGTTTATTTAAATCAATTATTTAAGTATATTATCATCTAAATAAAATTAAAAATTTAATATGAGAGATTATTTAGTAAAAAAATATCATTAATAGAATATTTTTAATCATATAATATAAAATAAATTGATGAGTGAAATTTATGAATAAAGAAAAGATGGAATTCATACTCAATGAGTATTCAAGACTTTATACTTGTGCTGTATCAGATGCAATTGATGAGTTAGGATTTGAACCGGGTTTTATTGATGCGGGAATCAGACCCATGTGGGCTGGAGCAAGAATGGTTGGATATGCTGGTACTATGAAAATGGAACTTTCTAATGAGCCTTTAGATAGAAATGTTATTGCTCAAATGGTGAAATTTATCAAACAGACTCCGAAATACCCTATAATGTGTGTTGATATGTCTGGAGAAATGATCGCTGCAGGGTTAGGCCAAAGTACGAGTAGAATTCTACAAGGTTTAGGATTTCGAGGTGGATTAGTAGATGGCCCCGTTCGCGATTTGGCTCAAGTAATTAGTTTAAAATTTCCAATATTCGCAAAAGGTATAGTATGTTCATCTATTCGTGGTAGAATGGTAATAAATATGGACTATGTTATGAAACCGATAACTTGTGGTGGTAGATTAATTACTCCTGGAGATTTAGTGTTTGGGGATATTAATGGTGTTGTAGTGATCAAAGCAGCAAATATTGTAGACGTGTTGGAAAAAGCAAAGGAAATGATATCGACAGATAAGTGGTGGTTTGAACAATTAGAGAAGGGTCGAACCCCGACAGATATTGAAAAGGAAAAGCCCTTGCCTTAAATCAATAAATAATTTTGACAACTGGCAAATTTATTAACTTTTTTAACTATATTCTAAATCATAAAAATGAATTTTAATAATAACCAAGGGAAATTCGCACTTGAGGATATTGATGCAATCAGTATCATTATTGATATAATAAATCAGTTTAAAGATAAGATCTTAATTGATAAAAGAAAATTTACTGTAAGTATGAAAGATAAAATCCCAGTTTTAAAACAGTTATACTCTGATAATAAAGAGGAAGCGTTTAAAAAATATCAAAGTATTTTAAAAAAATTAGAAGCAGTTATAAAAAAAGACCTGAAATGTCAAATTTTCCATATCTCTGGGGGTCATGGAGGATTTATCATAAATAATATTGGCTTTTGCGAATTTGATTCTCCAGATTATGCATTAGATCGACTTATTGATATCATGTCCTTTTATCATAGAAATAATATACCCTATAATATTGAAGTTGCCATTTCATCATTGGAATGGCTAGATCTAAATTATTCTAAAAAATTTCAGAGCTTTTTAGATTTATTTCATAAGGGTAATTTTGAAATTATCAACCCAACCTATTCTCAACCATATAATTTATTAATCGGTCCAGAATCAAATATTAAGCAATTTGAGTATGGTTTAAAAGTATTAAAAAAATTTAATATGCAATCGGAGATTTTTTATAGTTCTGAAAGTGCTTATCATCCCCAAATACCTCAAATCCTGAAGAGTTTTGGTATTAAATTTGGTTCATTAAGAACTCGCCTGAAAGGATTAAATCCACGCTCAGTCTCAGCAAATATTAACTGGATTGGGTTGGATCATACTGCAATCAATACACTTGCTGACCAATCAGGCATTTTCAGTGGTGAGTATTATCATGGAACGTACTTTAAGCAACTACCAGATTTATTGTTTCAAGCAGTTACAAAACCATTTTTAAAGTATATCCTATATTCTTGTATTGAAGATTTTATTATGCCCCTTCCTTATCAAGAAGAAATATTAAGAATATCAAAATTCTCTGATTTGTTTGGAAGATTTATAAACTGTACAGAATTCTTCAATTTGACTGAAGTTGATGGCGAATATAGATTTCGCCGGGATGACTTTTTAATTGACGATTCACTGTTCTTGCCTTCTGAACTACATCTACAGAATAAAAATTCTGAAATAAGCATTATTACTGCAGAAATAATAAATTCTATTCTTAGTTTATTCAATATTAAATCTCAAGATTCTTTTTTTGATGATCTATGGAAAAAATTACTAATAACCCAGTCTCATGATTGTTATGCTGTACCCTTTATACGTTCCGGTGATTATATCCGCTCACAATTAAATGCAAAGGATAGTTCTAATATTAAATTAAATGGTAAGGAAAGTCCACTTTTTAATTTGTGTATAGATCTACATAAAGATATTCAAAAAAATGCTAATCGCTTTATTTTACAATCTCTCAAAAAAATTATCGAGAAATTACAGATCAAAAGTGAAGATTCTAATGATACAGCAAATAGCATTATAATTTTCAATCCTACAGCATATTTAAGGCGAGATATAGTATCAATTGATTTGAATTCACCCCCACCAGGCTTTACTGATTTAGTTAGTGATGGAGTAGTTTCTGATTACTACTGCAGTAATTCTAAATTAAATTTTATTACCAAACTTCCTGGGTTTGGCTATAAAATTTATAATTTTGAAAAAGAAATTAAGCGAAAAAAGCAAGAGAAATCAAATTTTCTATTTAAATCTAAAATTATCAGCGATTTTAGAACTATCGAAATACAATATAAGGATGTGGTAATATGTGAATTAAAATTCTCTTCTGAATTTGACTATAAACTAAAATTGGAAGAGGAATATAAGAATAATCTCGAACAACGAAAAGTTATTATGGGACACATTAATTCAGATCAATTCAAATTAGAAATTATTCAATATAATGGAATAAACCGGTTAGAATTCATTCTTGATTCTAACATGCTAAATCACATCATAATTACACCAAAAGTAAAAATTAGAAAGTCATACATAAACTATCCTTTTGGTATTGAAGAAACAAATCGTTCGAGTATTCAATCTTTGGATTTCTTATGGTTAACAAATGAAAGGGAAGGAATACTTTATATTCAAAAGAATTGCCCGAAATTTACTATTGATCGTAAAAATTTTGAGATTAAAAATCATATAAATTTGAAAGGAAGATTTGAATTTGCCATTTCAATTACAAGTGAAAATAACATAAAATATCTAAAGAAATACGTAGATTTATATCATTTTAGGCTAAAAGGAATTGTGATAAATAAGACATACAAGTTTATTAAATTTCAAGATACTTTTTTAACTATTAAGCCATCGCTTCCTGTGACTAATTTATGGAGGCGTGAAGATAATGTCTATGTGAGACTTTTAAATCCTTCTGATGACGATCTTGAAGTTTCTATAGAAGGTGCCTTACAAAAAGGATTTTTGAAAGAAACAAATTTGAAAAATATGAATATAAAGGATTTAAAATCTAATAAAATTAGAATTAAACCTTGGAAAATCAAAACACTAAGGTTGTAAGCATAAAAGAAATTTTTAGAAAATAACTAAATTAATAGATTATGAATTATTTTTTTTCTGTTATTTGAATATCTACATCCTCAAACTTATCTTGAATGGTTTGATAAATTTTAAACTTATTATCATTCAGGGCGCGCTGAACTATTGAGTTGATCTCATCTTGGCTTATAATACTAGTCAAAACTAAACTCTCCAATTTAGAATATATTAATTCTTTGATTTTATACCTAAACCGATTCATCTTTTTTTCATTTATTATTCCCGAGAGCTCAACATGTTCTTTATGATCCCATATATTTTGAATCAACTCATCTACACCTTCTCCAGTAATCGCATCTGTCATTGAGACTGGTGGTCTCCAACCGCTATGAAATATACCATCATCAAGCATCATTTGGATATGAGCGGCTATATCTTCACCACCGAAATCCTTTTTATTAATGTCATATATATCACCGATTTCTATAATCCCTGCTTTCTGCATTTGAATCGCATCACCATATCCAGGAACTAATACAACGACTATAGAATAAGCTAAATTATAAATATCTAATTCTGCTTGACCCACTCCAACGGTTTCAATTATAATAAAGTCCATTCCAAACGCTTCATAAAGCATGCTTATGTCAAAAGCTGCACGAGAGATACCACCTTTATAACCTCTTGAAGCAAGACTTCTCATAAAAAGATTGGGGTGTAATGATATATTAGTCATTCGTATACGATCTCCTAAGAATGCACCTCCACTGAAAGGCGAAGTAGGGTCAATAGAGATTACTCCAACATAATTACCCTCATCTAATAGCTTTTTAGAGATTGCTCCTGTAAGAGTACTCTTTCCCACTCCTGGAGAGCCGGTAATTCCTATAATATATGAATCATGTTTTATTTCTTCAAAATATTTAAAGACTTCAGATACTTTTTCAGGTTCATTTTCGATGATTGTGATTAGTTTTGCTAAAGCAATTTTGTCTTTATTTTTAAATCTGGCAATCAAAGATTCAATA
>CAYUTF010000159.1:0-4792 GCA_964447495.1 uncultured archaeon | reverse complement strand
TATATAGACTATATGATTCCTAATCTTATTCTTCGGGAAATGTTATGGCCAAGCACACGCTCAGTATCGGTTTTTTCTCAAGTATGTATAGCCAGATAAATGGGACGGCACATGCGGTAAGATTTTTATCAGAAGCGATTGCAAAACTCGGTCATGACGTTTATGTCTTTGCTCCTCGAATACAAGATGGTTATGAAAAGCCGAAAACTCTACATTTTCGTGATATTGGAGGAGCTATTATTGGTGATAAAACAGGGTTCGTACTGAGTGTGCCAATCCAGAAGATATTTTTCAGTCCTCATAATTATTTGGATATTTCGCACATTCATACGCATGCGACGGTTGGTTCTATGGCGATTAATTGGTCAAAATATTTAGGAATTCCAATGGTGGGTACCCATAATAGTCCAATGCAATATTATACTGCTCAGTATGTTCCTGTAGTAGGAAAACTTTTAAATAAATCAGACATCATTTGGAGATATGAGCGACATATTCTTGATAAATATGATTTTGTACATGTCGCAACTAAATCAAAGAAAGACTTATTATTAGATTATAGATTTAAAGAGCCAATTGTATGCATGACAAATGGTGTTCATGATCTCTATTTTGAAGATGTGAGAGAAAATGGTATTCGTGCCAAATATGGTTTAGAAGATAAAAAAGTGCTTTTATACGCTTCACGTTTTTCGCCCGAAAAGCATCCAGTTACCATCATTAAGACCTTTAAGAAAATTCAAAAAGAAGTTCCAGATGCTCATTTAATGATGGTTGGAAGCGATGGACCTTCCACTGACAGTGTGAAAAGATTAATTAAGAAAAAGAGCTATAAAGATATAGTAACTTATGCTGGTAGAGTTCCATTTGTAGATCTTTTAAAGTTATACAATACAGCTGATTTATCATGTTTATGGTCTTGGATTGAAGCTGAAGGGTTAGTTCTGATTGAAGCAATGGCTCAAGGGACACCTAGTGTAGGAGCTAATGCTTGTGGAATTAGAAACATTATTCGACATGGCAAAACCGGGTATTTAGCTAACAATATGGATCAATTCAAAGATTATGTAGTAAAACTATTAAAGGATGATGATCTTAGAGCGGAATTTGGTAAGAATGCAAAAAATTTGGCTCAAAACTATAAAGTTAGTGAAATAGCAAAAACCTGGATTAAACTTTATAAATTTACGATAGATGAATTATATCCGTTACGATATAACCGCGAAGATAGAAACTATCGCGTTGAACTGGTAAAAGAATTCATTCATAAACTTCCAAATGTATCTTTCTAAAAAGCCTCAATTCTAAAAGTTATGATGCTCTCGGATCACTTCTAGTTTTTCCTCACATACTATGCATAAGGAAGCTGACTTTTTGTCTACTTTTTGGAGATTATTTGAATAATTCATAACACAAATCGAATTTAAGCAATGAAGGTCTCCCAGAATTAAATGCCCAATTTCATGAATTGATTCTTTTATTATTCTCTCCTCAACTGAGTGATGCTCTTTATTATGGGTACTTTCAAAGTCACCCAAATTATAACTTGAAACAATTGCACATTTTTCATTAAGATGTGCCTCCCCGTAAAGAAAAATAAGATTCTCATATGTACTTGAATACAGAGGTAAGTCAGTAATTCCTAACTTTATCTGTAAAGAATTGAATGACTCTTTTCCATCTGTAAGAGAATTATAAAAATATTGAGTAGGGTAAACCATAATAGTTTGAATGCTATGTTCATTTGTATCTAAAATCTCATTTCGTCCTACATTCATCAAATTAGTAAGATTAATTTCACATTGTTCGTAAAGAACTATATCATAGAAGAAAGAATCATATACTAAATTAATACTATTTATAAGTTCATCAATTAAGGATTCAGAATAATTATGATATAATTTTATCCCTAAATTACATGGATATAATATCTGATCCCAGCGCAATATATTTCCTCTTCTACTCATATAATTAGAATCATTTTATTAATCAAATTTTTTGAGTAAAATCTTCAAATATAATAATTCTCTTACTATATCCTATTACTATTACATATTTAAGTTTTTGATAATTTAATAGAATTAATTATATATTTAAAATGCAAATCAATATAAACGATGAATTTGAGATATTATGAATTCTGAAGATAACAGTATAGATACAAAGAATGAAGTAGAGCCTGTGAGTAAAGATAGTGGAACTCAAAAAGTCATTGAAAAAGACTTTGTCCCTCATTTTTTACCAACATATAGGATAAAGTCTAATCTTTACCCATTACCTATAATTTTCGTCGTTATTATCGCAGGACTTTTAGCATATTTAGCATACTTTGCTTTTACTATAGCAGGGGTTCAAATAGATGGAGGTTATTTTCCTGTAGAGGAATATGGTGTATTTGGAGCTATTTTAAATGGAATTATTTTTACGGTTATGGCAGCAATATCGGGGTTTATTCTTGTTTTTATAATAAAAAGGAGAGGTATCAATGTTCTAAAGTATATTTTTGGGTTTAGTTTTGGCTTTTTAGGCTTTTTCCTCACATTCTTTTTCAGTAATATTATAGAATATGTCATCTTTATACAATTACCAGACACCGAATTTATTGAAAATCTTTATTTTATCATTGAAGATGTAGTTCTTCCAATTTTTTCTGGTATTTTTACAATTATATTGCTTTATTTATATTTTACTTCGAAATCGATTAATACTAAAAATTTTATTGTTCTTTATATAGGGTTATTAATTGGGGCAGCCCTAGGCGTAATTATGCCATTATGGACCACATTGGCGATTCTTATTGGAATTTCTTGTTGGGATCTCTTTGCGGTGTTATATAAAAGAGGGCCCATTAAAGAAATGATTGATATAGCATCAACTGATGATTCACAAACTGATCTCAATGAAAATGAAGTAAAAGAAAAAATTTCTCGCGGTGAAGCGGTTTATGATACCTCAAAATTAGAGATTGGTATAGGAGATTTAGCCTTCTATAGCATGTTAACTTCAAATGCTTTAGTACAAACTAATAATCTTTTTATCATGATTTTTACAGCAATTGCGATAATCATTGGAACTGGAATTACGATTTCTGGATTAAAACGAAATAAAGTATTGCCGGGACTTCCAATTTCAATATTTCTGGGGATAGCAACAATGCTAATATCATGGGGTATCATATTAGTAATTTAAATTGATTAAAGCACGAAAATAATAAAAATTTTTTAAGGGTGAATATAAGAATGATCAATATTGATTGGATTAAACAATTCGTTGTAATAGGAGCTGGAACTATGGGGCGCGAAATTGCTCAAGTTGCACTTATGGCCGGTTTTGAAAAAGTCGTATTATTTAGTAGATCACAACAAACTCTTGATAAAGCTTTAAGGTTCATTGAAAATGGTTTAAAAAAAATGGAATTGAAAAATATGCTGAATGAAGGGGCCACAACAAATTTATTGGGAAAAAACCTCTTCTTAGTAAGGGACATAGGAAAAGCAGTCGAGAATGCTGATATTGTGATTGAATCTGTGCCAGAAAACATGGAACTCAAGCAAGAAATTTTTAAAAAACTGGGGAAATACGCTCCTGAGCGTGCTTGTTTAGCAACAAATACATCTACAATGAGTATTTCAAAAATAGCTGAAGCCTCTAATCACCCCCAACAAGTTATAGGAATGCATTTTTTCACTCCTATACCAGTACTTAGATTAATAGAAATAATTAAAGGAGAAAAAACCTCGAATAATACATTTGAAACTGCAATAGAAGTGGGTAAAAGATTACCTGCATTAAAAGGTAAAAGATATATAGCGAAAATAGAAAAAGAAAGCCCAGGATTTATTGTAAATCGCCTAACGATTGCTTCAAGCCTTTTACTAAATTGGTTATTAGATGAGGCCACCGAAAAAGCAATTCCTTATGAAAAGGTTGATAACGATTTTGTATCTCCACCAGATTTAGGACCGTTTGCTAAATGGGATTACTTTGGTCTTGACGTGGTATGCGATACAATGAACTATTTTTCAAGAACAATTTCACCCGAATTTAAACCAGGGAAAACACTTACAAAATTACTTAAAGAAGGAAACCTAGGAAAGAAAACTGGAAGAGGTATTTATGTTTGGACTGAAGAAAAACCAGTTATTAAATACAAAGAAAAAGCAAGGTTATCAAATCAAGAAGTATATTATGCCATTCAGTTAAATGAGGGATGTAGACTTTTAGAGGAAGGAATTGTTTCTAATTATAAAACTATTGACGATACGATGTTAGCTGGAATGGATCTTCCGGGACCATTCGGACCGGGGAAAAAAAGTTATAAGAAATGGGCGGAAATGCTTGAAGAACTTTCAGATAAAACAGGATTAACATATTTAAAACCTTGTAATTTAATGAAATCTGGTGAATTTATAAATATGAGAAAATAGGCTTGATTTTAACCTCAATAATATTGATATATTTACTTTAATTTATTATAAATATTGAATTAAGATTTCCTAATTATGTTTTGAAGAAATGTCTGCACCTAAAACTGGCTTGGAAAAAATTATAGAATTCTTTAATTATGATTTAAATGTTAATCATCCTATCGCAATCTCCGAAATAGTTGAAAATACAGGATTTTCCTGGAGTTTTATTAAAAAAACGCTAAAGGATATGGTTAATCAATATGAAGGATTTCATTTCGAGAAGTCAGGGGGCACTTGGATAACTTGGAAAGATAGAGAACATATCATTAAAAAATCTGATGATACTTGTTCACGCTTCTTAAAAACTGAAGATGAAGAATGTT
>CAYUTF010000158.1:0-4808 GCA_964447495.1 uncultured archaeon | reverse complement strand
AAAAGAATTAAATTAAAAGTTAATACTATAAGCACGGAAAGTTTTATCTGTTTCTTGGTGATCTTATTCTTTCTCCGACTCATTCTGTTTCACCTCCAGTATTTTTAGGAAATTCATCTTCTAGGTTTTTCTTAACCATTTTATCAATTATCATTTGCTCCTCGCTCGGCTTCCCTTTGAGAAACTTTTTTGAGTTAGAAATTTGATTTTCATATACAGATTTAACTTTATTTTCTCGTGATTCAATTGATGTTCTGGGAACCTTTTTGTTCTTTAATGTACGGCGATATTTTCTAACTTTTCTAACTGGTTTAGGATATTTCAATACTCTCATATAGAGGATGAGGTACCCTAACAATGCAACTCCCGCACTAATAATTATTATCGTAGCAATAATGAAAAATAATAATTCTCCTGTATCTCGTATTACAGTTAACGTGATTTCATAACTATCAAAATCATAATTATCACCAAAATAGGCTGAAATAATAATAGTATACGTCCCTTCTACAAGATTTCCTAATGTAGTTTCATAAATTCCATCACTATCCGCGTCCGTAAGACTTCCTCTGCCAAAAGCCCAACTGAAATTAACAGACGCTCCAATTATCGGTGTGCCAAAATCTAAATTAGTTAATACTACGCTTAACCTTACATTCTGATTAGGGCTAGCAATAATTATAGGAGATCCCGTGGTTGTATTTATTGCTGCTTTAATCCTTTGTACCTGTATTCTAATAACTTCAGATTGCAATTCATAATTGGCACGATATGCGCTAAGTTTGAGTAATCGCATACCTATATCTAAATCTTCAGTATCGATAATTATAGTATATTGATTATAAGCACCAATTTCACTCAAAGTATCTGTATAATCACCTGATAAAGAAACTGTAGCACTTGGGATATGATTTCCTAAGATATCAAAATATCTAATGGTTATATTTAATGGGGATGTTACTATTAAAGATTCGAAGGGATCCATTGTTTTATCTGCGCCATTAATGATAATAGTATAATTAGTCTGCCTTTCTATTATTTCAAATATAAAGGGTATTGAGTTAGGTTTATAATTTTCCTTCTCTGCTGTAACAACTAAATTATCAATTCCTTGACCCAGCTCAGTGGCATTTAAAAGAATGGTATATTGATTATAAAACAAACTCTCATTCAATGCTCTTGTGAAGCTCTGTCCTACAATATTTACTAATGCCCCTCCTATATGGTTTCCAAAAACGTCTCTATATCGAATTGTGATGTTTACTTGCTCCCATACTTGGACAATATGCACCGCATTTGCTCCTGTTAGGGTCCCATTTAACTTTAATTCAATTTGAGAGTCTAATTCCGTTATAAATACCCGAATTGTTTTTATTTGTGATTCATATTGATAAGCACTTGCATAAATATTAAAGGAATAGAGATTTCCAGCAGAATATCCTATACCCGATGCATTACATATCAAATTATACTTTCCCTGAGAAATTCTTGAGAAATAATATTCACCGCCCCAATCCGTATAAAATTCAGTTGGATCAACTCCCAACCCGGTTCCATTATCAATATAATCCACTTGAATTGTAAAGTTGCTTTTATATTGAACATTATCAAGAAAGTCATCATCGATGTTCAGATTTGTCTTTCTTATTACCTCTATATCAACAACGACTTGTTTATTCACATAATTTATAGATTCAGCATATATCGTTATAGAATTGTTTCCATAACTAGCACCATTTAGATCGAATTCAAGAAAGTAGAACCCAGGACTAATTTCACTGAAATATCTCTCAATTCCTGGATTTATAAAATCATATGTATATAGTATTGCATTTCTTATAGGGCTATTCGTGACGAAATCATAAAATGAGGCTTTAAGATTAAGAATTGAATTTTCAAAATTATCTTCGTAGAAATTATCTTCAGGAGTTAAAACAGATTCGTGTATAACTCTAAACTCTTTGTAAATAAAGCCTGTCTCATTAAAAGCGGAATTAGAATAAGAATTGTTCCACATTATAATTGCTTCATACAAACCTACTTCATAATTTGGAGGATTGTTTGGGATCTGGAAAAGATCAAATCGAACAATCCCATTTGAATCAACTTGTGATAATTGTGTATGCTCTGCCCAAATTGTACCATTTGGGAACCTAATATTTAGCAATGCTTTAGTGTTTTGAATGTATGATGTGATAATCGGGGAATTAGTAATTTTCGCAGTAATATTGATGGACTCACCACCTAAAAATTCGTAATCCTCAATCCAAGGACCAGTAACATCACTATAGATTATCAGATCTTCACAATAATTTGGTGATTTTGCTTTAAACCTCCAAAATCCATCTGGTGTAGCAGAAATATTATTTATAGGAATATTTAATGTTCCTGCGGTAGAATTATCACATTGATTTAAAATATTTAAGTTTGGATTTTGAGGGTCATATATAGCAGTTATAAATATATCTTGAGGAAACGCAACTTTCATCAAATTTTCTTCATATCTTAATGGTACATTGACTCTTCCATAACATAACCATTCTACTAGAGAATTATTATTGACACTAACACTTGTTCCAATAGATGCAGCATTAGTTTCATAACTGCTTTCTGGCGAGTCTTTCGATGCAAACAAATTTATATCAGAAAAAAATTCAACTTCATATTTCCCTAGTTGACCAATATCGTCGCTACTAGATGATAGATCTAAATTATTATTAATTCCTTGCCAATTTCCATTAATTTCAACACTTCCTTTCCCCCATTCGTCATCCATTACCTCAGTGCTATTTAATTTCAACCCTAGATCGGATGGATTTACCTCCGCAGTTGTTTTCAATTGTATGTTATCAATGAGAATTTGTTGATAATTGATATTTTCCCCATCTTCAACACCATAGCCCGCACTAGTAGCAACATATTCAAGAGATACTCTTAAAGGTATAGCTGTTCCATTTAACACTCCCGAAGAGAATACATCAGAAGTGTTTGTCCAAATTCCTTGAGGAATTGAGAAATTATGCCAGTTATTAATTCCCATTCCCTTTAGTGTGAAGATTCCCACACTGAATACACGAACATTATTAATACTAACTCTTAATTCCCAAGAATTAAAACTAATCAAATGAATAGGATTCACTTGAAATTTTAAGATGTTATCAATAACTTGACCTCTTGGAATATAAAATGTAGTATCCCATGAACATCTATCCCCATTATCGTACCAGTATCTCTGACCACCAATTCCCATGTAAGGATTTCCTGCCATTCTGAGTTCCAAACAATCTTGATTGAGTGGATTAGGAGAGGTCTCTCCGCTGTCGATATAATTCCCCGACATAACGTTCCCTTGACCAACAATATTAGTATTAAAGGTCCAATTTTGATATGCATTTTGAATCCAACTTGAATCATCTGTGCCTGTACTGTATCCATTATCAACACCATAAGTAAAAGTTCCATTATTCCAATTTCTTGTATCATAGAGATTTTTAATATCAGCATTAATTTTATACCCTTCCCAGCCTGTAAATAAAGGAAATTTGACTATGTCATTTTCCCCCTCGGCAAAACTAACAGTAAGATCTGTATCTGTACGATTTGCCCAATGGGTGATATTCCATGGCGCGCCAATCCCATCTAAAGTATTATCTAAAGAAAGATCTTGGCTTTCAATTAAATTAGTATCATCCGTATTATCATCTAGTTTGATAGGACTTATTGGATTCGAATTTGAGACATTACTCAAAACCAATATGTTTAAAATAAAACCCAAAAGCAATGTAATTAATATAATTATCTTTTTATTTTTGTTTCTTCTACTCGATTTCATTTTACTTTCCCATGTTCAGTTTAAAAAAATTTAGGATTATCTAAGATTTCTTATATATAATATATATAAATATAATAATTTAATTTAGATAGAATTCTTGCTATATATTTATAACTATTCCTTATACACTTAATTAATTGAAATTAGTAAAATCACAAATGAAATAAATCCTACAAAACAGTAAAAAGATTTTGAAATTATAAAATTAAAGAAATAATTATTTTCGAATGTTATATTCTGTATATTTATTCGAATCGGGAGTTTAATCAAGAGGTTTCTTGTCTATCATTTTCTCTTTGAGAATCTTACCATTTGCAGGGGTTCCCTTCAAAAATTTCGAAGAATTTGAAATTTCATTGTCATATACCCTTTTAAATGATCTATCAGGTGGTATTATCGGAACATCCGGACCCTTATCATTTGATAGTGTTTTTCTGTATTTTCTAACTTTTCTAACTGGTACGGGATATTTAAGATAAAGGTGATAAGCAATAAAGTAACCTCCAGTTACTATTGCTGCGGCTAGAGCGATAATAAATAATCCCAAAAATAGCCAATTTTCTTGTATAGGATCTGAAAAAGTCTCGCTATAGGTTATGTATAAATACACATCTGTAATCGAAATGGTATAATTTTGAGGCAATCCAAAAGTATCTGCTAAATATATCTGAAGTGTTAGTGTAAAGTTCTCATAGGGGAGCAACTTTGAGGTAATATCGTAATCTCCTACTCGAGCAATTTGGAATTCGGGATCATATTCATAGTCTATTAAACTGATAATCTGTTCATATTTTCTATCGTTGATAAAAATTCGGATTTGAGAATTAGGGGATAAAATCGTCCAATTCTGATCTATTTTATACTTAAAATTTAAATTTGCATCTAAAATTTGTACATTTGTTCCATCAATTTTATCTAAATCTTGGTTTAAAGATACTTCTGTGAATTGGTCAATTTTTTTAACATATGAAAATGT
>CAYUTF010000157.1:0-4862 GCA_964447495.1 uncultured archaeon | reverse complement strand
AAGGAAGGCTCTCCACGGGATTTCTCGGAAACGTCGAATCTCCTGCTCAGTTAAAAGATAAGATCGAGCGAATTCTGCATAACTATAAACCCATTCAGAATTTTATTAAGGACATCTCATGGGATTTAAGTAAGGTGGTGATTGGGGATATTTCAAAACATCCCATAAAGAATATGTCTAATAATAGAGTTTTAATTTTGGGAGAGGCAGCAGGATTGGTCACATCCTTCTTTTACGAGGGTATGTTATGTGGTCTAGCAAGCGCAGAAGTGGCTACTAGTATCCTTCACACTCTCTTTACAAATTCTTCGAATTTTTCAGAATCAGAACTTCAGATGTATGACCAAGAAATATCGAAATTATTACTTCAAAAATATTTCAGGAACGGTAATGCATGTGAATATCTCTTTTATGAGACAAATGCGAATACCAGTAAGACGATATGGAATGCTTATACTGATATGCTATTAAAAAATAAAACTGTTAGGCAATTCGTGTATGATGTTCTCATGATACAAGATTTCACAAAATATAATACCGATAATGACAGATGGGTTGGAGAAAAACTTTTTGGTAATCTCCCCATTATTTCAAAGGCGACGTTATGGCCACGATTTCTAAAAGCTATGAGCTTTTAAATAAAACTTTACTCCTTTGAGCATTAAATAAGCTAAAAAAAACATTATTCTTCATACTCAAATTATTTGTGTGTAAAAGTTTTAAGAATCAAAATTTTATGGTAATAATGAAATGTTATGGCATAACAAACTATAAAAAAAAAAAAATAATATTTAAGCAAAAATTTATATTCTCTTTTTAAATAGGGAAGGAGTTAGACTATTCTAATTCCAGGGGAATATTTTTTCTCTTAACTCTAAAATAATAATTTAAAATCAAAAAGTAGGTTTAAACAAATTGACATCTGAATATGCTATTCTGGCAAAATTAGGTGGATTCATTGGAAGTAATCCTGAAATAATTAGTTCATATCCATCGGTGTCTAAAGTCGGAAGTGAGGCAGAAATATTGGATACTTGCTTTCCTATCGGAGCAAAAGAAGGAGAATTTTTTGAGGATAGATATAAAAAGTATATGGTGTTATCCTATATTTTTAAGGTCCAGCAACGTTCGAGCAGAGATGATTTATTTTCATTTTCTGTGTTACTACATAAACGAGATAAAGTAGAAGTATATAAACCTGTTTTAGGTGAACTAATTAAAATCTTAGAAGAGAATGAGTTATTAAATGAACAAGTTCTTACCGTTTATCATCAAAGAATTTATGAGGGTATCAATACTGAATCGAATATCCAGATCGAAGATCTACTGGTTGATTTTTCTCGAATTTTTAAAGAAGTGAAAGCTAATATTTTAAAAGAAAAACCACAATTAAGAGGTAGTTTTATATAATGGTTGATGATGTATTAGTTGCAACCCTTGCGCATTTAGGGTTTTCGTTGAACCTATTTATTATTCCAATAACCGCGTTAATCGTAGGAATTAAGTTATTTCGTGAAAAGAAGTCTACAGGTAAGTACAATTTTGTGAGAGTGACTATCTTTAGTATCTTTACGACATTTTCTGTGTTAGTTATTTTAGAATTTCTTGTTAATGTTCCAGTAGTAAAATCCGCATTATTAGTTGATCTATTCGTTGGTGATTTTGAAGGGCTTAATCTCTATACCTTCTTAATTGGAATTATTGCAAGTCTAGGACTGACATTAATCGCTGTAGCAAATCGATGGGAATCCTTCTATTATTCGTCATTATTCTTCTATAGTGGCATGGTAATTCTTTTCCTATTCACTGGATTTGATGATTTCCTCATGATATATGTCTATATTTCAGGTAGCTTAAGCATTATATTTCTCTATTTGACAGCTTTTAGGGTAAAGGATAATGGTGCACTTGCATTAGCAATTTTCTTTACCATTGCATTCGGCTCAGTTGCATTAAATGATGATTTTATTACGCGCGTGTCAGTGTTAATCTATGACGTAGTACTTATAATCTATTCATTAGGCTTTTTCAAACCATTTAAAGAGGAGGTGGTTTCATAAAATGGCAGTTCAATTTAATTTTATAATTTCCGAAATTATAGCTATAGTCGTCTTAATTTTAGCACTACGTCCTACACTCAAAAAATGGAAGGATTCAAAAAACCGTATGTATATCGCAGTATCATTTTATGCTGTTGCTGTAATTATCTATTCATTTCTCACTCTTTTCTCATTTATATATGAAATTGATACAAATATTTATGTAATCGGGTGGGTAAAAATAGGATATATACTGGGATATATCTTGTTTATTGTACAATTTGAATTTTTACTGTATCTGCGACGGTTAAAAAAATTCTATACATTACCATTTGTTGTCACGTTTTATTTAGTGGTAGGGAATTTATTAAGTGAAAGCGCTATGCCATTTATAATATACGCAGTATTATTAACATTTATACCTGCTTATCTACTTTTACGAGACGGAAAAAGGAATCGCAATGGACTTGCAATTGGTATGGGACTTTTATTTCTTTTTTGGGGGATTGGACAATCTATTCAAGTACCCGTCTTTTTCCAATTGTGTAAATTGCTAGGAGCAATCAGTTTTTATTTGGGAACTATTGGTTTTTACGAGAAATATGTGTTTCCAAATCAGGAAGAAGAAGCTAAAATAATGGGTACATGGATTTCTAAACTAGTTGTTAAAGATTAAAAATTTTTTTTTAATTTTTTTTCTTATATTCTCCTCATCTTAATAAGTTAATTGTGAATACAATATATCTTATTTGTGTGCTAAATTTTAGATTTGTGGCAATAGAACAAAAAGAGAGATAAAAAAATTCATTTTTATAAAAAAATTATTATGAAGTTTGTAAGATAAAATAAAAAAATAAATAAACTGAGAATCATGGCAGTTAAGAATTTGTTGCGAAGAATTTTTACCAAGGAAAAAAAAGTAGTGATTTGTGGACTTGATTCAGCAGGAAAATCTACTATGGTTTCCTTCTTACAGAATGGAACTTTTATGGAACATACTCCCACTATGGGAAAAGATATGAGTACAATGGAAGTTCAAGGAATAAGAATAAACTTAATGGATATGGGCGGTCAAAAAGATTTCAGGGATCTTTGGATTGGAGAGGCAAATAATGCGGAATGTGTCATTTTCATGATTGATGCCTATGCGCGAGAACGATTTAATGAAGCACGAGATGAATTATGGAAATTATCTAATGTTTTCAAAAAGAAACCTTTAATTATTTTAGCGAATAAGTATGACCTACAACCTATTGCACAGTTAAGTGAGATAATAGATGCTTTAGAACTGAAAAAATTGCCATCTTTTGAGATACTCCCAGTATCATGTAAGACGGGATATGGCATTGTAAGAGCGTTTATGAAAATTTACTACAAATTATCTGGAAAACAATTAACAAAACGATTGAGCATTAAGGGAGTGACAGTATTTGATAAAGCGGGAATTCCGCTTACCTCATCTTCAAACCAAGATATATTACAAGGAGGGTTATTTTCAGCTATCAGTAGTTTTGTCCAGGAATCATTCAATTCTGAATTAAATCAGTTAAAAATTGGCGGCCATATAATTGTCTTTAAACGTTCTCAAAACTTATTAGGTTCAATAGTACTTAGTGATTCTGATAACATTGATCCCAAAGAAGCAGAAGATGGTCTAAACGAATTACTTTGTCACCTAGAAAATATGTGCCCTGAACTCGGAAGAGAACAATTAGATTCAGAAAAGATTGAGTTTTTAGTTAACCAATATGCATCTAACTTAATGTAGCTTTAACTTTTTTATTATTAATTTTACAACTTTAATCTGAAAAAATTTTAAAATAAAGAATTTAGTGTATTTTCAAAGTTTTTGGAGATTATTCCTTGCATTTTATCCAAACATTCCTTAAACTGAATAATTAAGCTATTAAATTCAACTCCTAAGTCTGAATTTAAAGCTGTTGCTTTTTCTAAACTTTGAAGTGCTAAATAATATTCATTCTTCTCTAAATAGGTATCTCCCATGAATAACCATGCCATAGCATGACCAGGATCAATTTCAGTTACTTTTTTATAGAGTTCAATAGCTTTAATAAGATTCTTTTTTAGTTTATACGAATTTGCCATATTGAAAAATGCCTCGGTGTATAAGGGTTCAATTTCGATAGCTTTTTCATAGGCTTCTATTGCTTTATCATATTCTTTTTTCTTACCGTACACCAATCCCATATGATTCCACGATTTTGCGTGGTTCTTAGTAAGATCTAAAGCTTTTTTAAAGCTTCCAATTGCTTTATCATATTCTTTCTTATGCGAATGCGAAATTCCTATAAAAAAATATGCGTCAATGTAGGTACTATCCAATTCAATTGCTTTTTCACAATCTTTAATCGCTTGGTCGAAATTATTACCTGAAATTTCTTTCTTAGCTTTATTTACGAGCTGGGTTTTATAATTAGTTTTAGTGGGTATTTTATCTTTAAATTCGGAGCTTTCGATCAGCTCGTTCACATTCATTGCTTTTTCGAAAAATTCAAAACCATCTAAATAGTGCCCACTATCGGCTAATTGATTTGCCTGTTCCACAATTAATTTAATCTCAGAATGATGAACTTCGTCAATAGCTAATTTAATTTTATTCATCTCCTCATATCGGCGCTCTTCATCAACGATGGTTTTGGCATATTCCATTTTTTTATCTAACTTTTCCAATTCCTTTTCAAATTTTTGTTGTTCTTCAACTAAATCTCCTCTTCCCACAAGATCTTTTAATTCTGCTTGGTATATTAGGCTTTTAATCTTGTTTACTTCATTTTCCATCAATTCAGTTAAATACATTTTATT
>CAYUTF010000156.1:0-4917 GCA_964447495.1 uncultured archaeon | reverse complement strand
CAAAACAAACCCTCCTCCGTGAATATAAAGAAGAGTTCGATTTCCTATATGATTTAAAGGAATTTGCCATTCAGCAGTAAAATTCTCGAATTTAACTTTTTTAATAGTCAGATCGTTAGGAAGAGGAATCCGTTTTTGGTACATATCAGCTAAAGCGTCTTCAATGTGGCGAAAAAGCTTTGCCATATATAACATCTCTTCATAACTCATGGTTCCATAAATCTTTTCTTTAGGGAGTTGCCTTTTTAAATGTTTCTCATTTGTCTCTAATATTTTTTTCCAGAGCTTCTGGTAATAGACTTTTTCCTCTTTATTTTTCTTGAAATATTCATAAATTATTCGATTTTGCTCATGTTGCCTTCTATCCATGAGTTCGAGTACATCTTTTCTGATTTTTGTTCGATTAATGATTGCCATATTGAATCTTTCAATCAATTTTATTTATATATTTGTATTCGCTTTTATCCATTCATCTTTAAGAAGTGAATAGAGATAATAATCCACATACTTCCCATCGATGAATGTATCTTCTTTAAGGAGGCCTTCACGTTGAAATCCATTTTTTTCAGCGCAATGCCATGAAGCTTCATTTAGAACTGCGATAATGGCATAGATTTTATGTAAATTAAGTTCATTAAATGCATATTCAACCATCAATTGAGTAACTTCTGTCCCTATATCTTGACCCCAATAGTTTGATTCCCCAATAGAGAGTCCTAAATACGCTCTTCCATCAAACCAACTAATCCGAAAAATACCAGCGGAGCCTATTGGTTTTTTATCTTGATTATGCCAAATTTCTAAATGATATTCTTTTGCTATACGTCCTCCAGTTGGTTGAAAATATTTCTTAAATTCTTCAACTGTCAAAGGAACCGCATTCCTTCCATATAATCTTACTTTAGGATCATTTTCCCATTTTACATACAAGGGCACGTTTTCCATATTGATAGGTAAAAGCGAAACCTTTTCGCCTTTAATAAACACTGGAATTAATTCATCACTCATTTGAGCTCAACCATTCATCCTGTAATATATAATAGCGATATTCATCAACATATTTACCATCAACATAGCATTCGTCTTTCAACGTTGCTTCAAGTTTAAACCCATTTTTTTCAGCGACCATCCATGAGCGTTTATTTGGAGTGAATATTCCCGCATATATCTTGTGTAAATTTAATTCTTTAAATCCGTATTCTATAAGCATTCTAGAGGCTTCTGTACCGATATTTTTATTCCAATAATCTGGTTCACCAATCGTTAGAAAAATGTTTGCTTTTCTATTATACCAATCTACTTGGCTAAACCCGCCAGTTCCAATAATCCTTTTGTCGTGTTTATGCCACACTTCAAAGACTACCCATTCGCTTACTTGATTTGGCTCGGGCTCAAACCATTTCTTAATATCCTCTAGAGTGTGGGGTGTTATATTGCGAGAATATTTACGTACTTTTGGATTGCTTAGCCATTTAAGATATAATTTTGCATGCTCAGAATTTTGGGCACATAATGCAACATTTTCTCCTTCTATAAAGGGAAATATTTTTACTTCTTCCATTTGCCATAACGCTTCCATTTCAAATATACTTATATTCGAAAATAATATATTCTATTAGAATTTTGTGGAAAAAGTGAAGTTATAATCATCCGGTTTTATTTTAGAGTTATTAGTTGTTCTTAAACCAATCATCTTGTAAATAGTAGTATTTTTTAATATCAACATATTCACCATTTACGTAGAATTCTTCCTTCGAGATTCCTTCGAATTTAAATCCTACTTTTTCTGCGACAGTCCAAGAGCCAATATTGTATATTGCAGCCCCACCATTCACTTTATGAAGATTAAGCTCCTCAAATGCATATTTAAGTAACAATTTTACTGCTTCAGTCGCTATATCTTTTCCCCAATATTCTTTTTCTCCAATCTGTGCCCATGCATTCGCAGATCTATTAAACCAGTTAATATTATTTAGACCTACACCGCCTATTGGTTTCTTATCTTTCTTATGGAAAATAGTAAAAGATATATGCTCAGGAAGACCCCCCTCTTGAGGCTCATATCTTTTTTTAATGCTCTCAAGTGTTCTTGGCATTACATTTCTCATATATAATCGTACTTCAGGATCATTTCTCCACTTTGCATACAGATGTGCCCAGTTTGAATTCGAAGCAACTAAATCGATGATCTCTCCAGAAATGAAAGGAAAGATATCTTCATCTTTAATTTCCATAATGACAACCTGTAAATTCACAATTTGATATAATTATAATCGTATAAAAGAAATTATTCATAATTTTTGAATGCATTTATCTAATCAAGAATATTAGTCTAAATAAAATAAAAAAAGAGGCTAGTAGATGATAAACGAGATATATAAAAAATTAGCAGAAGTAGTAATCCATCATTCTCTAGAAATAAAAAAAGGACATAAAGTATATATTTCGGGTCCTGCTTTAGCCCAAGAACTTATCCAAGCAATATATTTAGAAACACTTAAAGTTGGGGCTCATCCATATGTATCATTGCAAATGGAGGGACTCAATGAGTTGTTTTTCCAAAATGCCAGTGATGAGCAACTAAATTATGTAAATGATGTTGAGAAGTTAATTTTTGGAACATTTGAGCGTTTTTCTTTTATAAGAGCGGATTACAATACTCAAAAATTTTCCACTATTAAACCTACAATTTTAACTCAATATCAGATTACACCCAAACGAAAGGAATTAATGGATGAGTTTTATGCCAAAGACTCAAGAGGAGAACTAAAGTGGAATATTGTCCCGTTCCCATGTCATTCTATGGCTCAAGATGCGGGTATGGATTTATTTACTTATTTTGAATTTGTGAAAAAAGCGTTATATTTAGATAAGGATAACCCGATACAAGAATGGCGTAAAGTTAAGGAAAAACAAGCAAAAATCATTGAAAAACTTGAGAAATTTAGTAATGTTCATGTAATAGGAGAGGATACGGATTTAACCCTCTCAATCAAGAACCGTCCTTGGCGAAATTGCTGTGGAGACAAAAATCTTCCTGATGGAGAGGTATACACAGCGCCTATTGAAGATTCAGTTAATGGACATATAAGATTTACATTCCCAGGAATTTATATGGGGAATGAAGTTGATAATATTTATTTGGAATTCAAAGATGGGAAAGTGGTGCGAGGAACTGCTGAAAAGGGTGAAACAATTCTCCAAGAAGTGTTAAAAATTGAAGGTGCTAATGTGATAGGAGAGTTTGCAATTGGGACGAATTACGGCGTAACCAAATTTACTAAGAATATGCTTTTTGATGAAAAAATGGGTGGAACGTTGCACTGTGCATTAGGATTCGGATTTAAAGAAACGGGTTCGAAGAACGAGTCAGCAATTCATTGGGATATATTGAAAGATATGAAAACTCCTGGTTCTAAAGTAATAGCGGATGATAAAGTGATTTATGAAGAAGGAGAGTGGAAAATCTAATCGTATTTTTTCTTTTAATTCATAATCGATTCATACTTTTACTGAACTTCAAACACTTAATCTATTAAAGTAAAACTACGCTAGAAATAATTATTTCCAAATCATAACCAATTATAATTAATCTTTATTATGAAATTTGAGAAAATTGAATTTGATTCTATTTATTTTGATATTTATGAATTAGCAGATGGAATCTATGCCACTATATTCAATCAAGACTTGGGATTTAGTTCGAATGCAGGTTTCTTTGATTTAGGAAACCTCTCTATCATTTTTGATACCTTAATGGATCCTTGGGCAACTAAAGATCTCATTAGAGCTAATAAGGCAATCACAAAAAAAGAGCCTTCCTTATTAGTTAACAGCCATTATCATCTTGATCATGTATTCGGAAATAGACTATTTTCTAAGTCAATTCCAATTTTGAGTGGTCCAGGTACTTTAGATCAATTTGATAAGGGTCTTAGGCAAGCTTTCAATCAACTTAAAAATACAGCTCCATCACAATTGAAAAATACAGAGGAATTACTACAAAAGGAAAAAAATCCTAAGAAAATCATAGAATATAAAAACGATATTTTGACTTATACAGAAGTCCAAGATTTAAATTTCACCCTTCGACCGCCAGACCTCTTACTTTACGATAAAATGATAATTAATGGTTCCACGCGATCAGTCGAGATTATTAACGTAGGAAATGCTCACGCATATGATGACCTAGTAGCTTATTTTCCAGAAGAGAAAGCGTGTTTTATGGGAGATTTATTATTTTCTAAATTAGATCCCGACTGGGCTAACGGAATTAATGGTATGCCATGGTCAACTAACCCTGAACACTTAAAGGATGTAATGAACTTCTATTTAGAAAAAGATCTTGATGTATATATTCCAGGTCATGGAACGTTGTGCTCAAAGAAAGAAGTTAACAATATAGTCGCTTTTCTTGACAAACATTTTATAAAAAATTAATTTCAACTCTTACAAAAAGAAATTCTTTTTTACCTATTTTGTCATTTTTCTAATCTAATTGATAGATTATAATGAAAGTTCAATGGATTGATCTATTTGCTCTAGGCTATTCATCCTTAGTTAAAAAATGATAAATGAAAAACAAAATTACATCAAATAATTTAAAAAATATAAGTATCAATATATCTGTCAACTGAAACCCTGTAACTATAGAACTCTATATTTCGTAAAAAATTCCAATAGTGAAAATTAGGAGGAGGATTCCAATCCATACTTTTTTCATACGCTATTTTTAACCCAAAATTTATTTATTCAAAATAAACAATAATTCATTTAAAATGAAGAAATTTTCGTATTTTTTTATTAATATTCATTTAAAAAAAGAAGAAAAAAAAATTGAATATTCATTTAAATTAAATTTCGACCTAATTTACACTAATTTCATTGCCAGGTCCATGTCTCCAAGAGTAAGCTTCT
>CAYUTF010000155.1:0-5140 GCA_964447495.1 uncultured archaeon | reverse complement strand
GAGAATCTCGGGGTCAACGTCTACATGCGACTAACCCGAGCTTATCGCAGCTTGTTACGCTCTTCATCGGTACCCAAGCCAAGATATCCACCAAATAGCGTAGGCGTATTGGCGTCTACTCAAGGAAAGATTCAGATTGCTTGTACTAAGGCATCTTTTTTCGGAGACGATAAGAAATTATTATATAAATTATGAGACGATATTATTGAATTTTAATTCAATAAAGAGGGAGTATGTTCCTATGAACACAAATTTTATGTGTTTGGTTCGGAATTCTTAAAACAACCTAAGTGGTGGTCATTTTAAGCACTTACATCCTGTAGCATTACTTTTTTATTACCTTTGTTTTTCATGCACTTTTGCAAGGCCGTAACCCGTCATTGGCGGTAAGTCATCGATAATTGATGAGATACTTTTCTCGACCAATAACTTGTCGAAAGAATTATGGTTCCATTTATAAAAACTAAAATTCCTTCGACAAAATATTAGAATTTTTGCTTAATTAAAAATTTTATGGTCTGAAGGCATAAAAAATTCCACTAATTAAAGCATTCATTTTTGCATTAATTAAAGCATTAATCTTTGCATGACTATTCCCTAAATGAGTCTATAATCTCAAATAGAATAAGGTTTATAGTTAAAGTATGAATTGAATTAATTAATTAATTAATTGTGTTTGTAAAAAATGACATTAGATGTCTTAATAGGTACTTCTGGATGGGGGTATGATGAATGGATTGGTCCATTTTATCCAAAAGGTTTAAGAAAAGAAGATTTTCTTACCTACTATTCTTATATATTTTATACGAATGAAATTAATACTACTTTTTATAATATACCATCACAAACTATTGTTAAAAATTGGGTCAAAAAAACACCCAGGAATTTTAAATTTTCAGTAAAAGTTCCAAAAGCTATTACTCATGAAAGCAAATTAGAAATTGACGATTGTCTAGATACGTTAGATTATTTCTTAACAACAATGCGACCATTAATCGAAGCGGAAAAATTACTCGCTTTTTTAATTCAGTTGCCTCCTTCATTTAAAAAAGAAGAACATTTTGCAAACTTACGAGAGTTTATTGAAGAATGGCCATTAGAATATAAAAATAAAGAACCTTTTTTAGTTATAGAATTTAGAGATTTGTCATGGATGGATGAAGAAATTTTTACATTCCTTAAAAAAAGAAACTTGACTTATTGTTGTGTAATTGAACCATTATTGCCCCCAAGAATGGAGATTACTAATAAGAATCTTGCATATATAAGATTTCATGGATATGGTGAAAAAATTTGGTTTGACTATTTTTTTAAAGAGGAGGAAATAAAAAAGTGGGCATTAAAAGTTAAAGATGTTATTCAAAATTCAAAAAAAACTGGTATATATTTTAATAATCACTATTCAGGGTATGCCACTAAAAATTCACTTATGATGATGAAGGAATTAAATATTAAGCCTAAAACGTATCCAAGTAAAATTAATATATTGGATATCCAAAAAAAAGCAGGAATTTTTTCAAAAAATCAAAAAGGTTTAGATGAATTTTTACATTAAATTGAGATTCAAATTCATAAAAATGACAAGAATTGGGATTATTGGTGCAGGTGCTATTGGAAGTTTATTTGGGGGTTATTTAGCTAATATTGATGATCAAAATATAAATGTGACTTTCTTTTGTACTAGTGATCATGCAAATGCTATTAAGAAGGATGGTTTGAGAATTAAAAGAGAAAAGGATTCTATTACATTGCTCAATATCAATGTTTATGATGATTTAAAAGAATATCTATTTGATGGAAATTTTAATTTTGATTATCTTTTTTTAACAACAAAAACTTATGATACAGAACGAGCTATAATTCAATATTCGGACATAATAGAGAAGAGTAAATGGTTTATTGTTTTACAGAATGGTCTTGGAAATGAGGATTTTATAAAATCATATGTGAATGAAGGTAAAATAATTAGAGTAATCACATCTCATGGTGCAACATTTAATCAACCTGGTTTTATAACTCACACGGGTAAAGGTTTTACTTATTTAGGGTTTCCTTATTTAAGCTGTATTAAAAAAGAAGATAATGTGTACCAAGACGCTCAATTAGGAATAAAAAAATTAAATTTATTATTGAATCTTGCTGGTTTTGATTCTAGTGTTGAAGATAATATCATAATTAAAATCTGGCAGAAGGCAATTGTTAATATTGGAATTAATGCGATTGGAGCTCTTACTCGATTAAATAATGGGAAAATTCTGGAAATTGATTATTTAAAGGATTTAATTGATGAGGCTATCAATGAGGCTATAAAAGTAGGAAAAGAGTCCAAAATTCCTCTCTCAAATGAAGAATGTATATTTATGGCACATTCTGTGGCAAAAAAGACTTATAATAATAAAAATTCAATGCTACAAGATATATTAAAAGGAAAAAGAACAGAAATTGATTATTTGAACGGAAAGATTGTTAGTTTAGCAAAAAAGATGTATATATATGTCCCAGTGAACGAGATATTAACTAAATTAATAAAGGGATTAGAGCATTCATCATGAGTTTTGGACTGTTAAGATCATATAATAGGCATTTTCACCATCACGATAATACTTACTTTTAATGCTTTGAGTCGTAAAATTGAATTTTTTATAAAGTCTAATTGCTGTATAATTACTAACTCTTACTTCTAAAACAAATTCATCGATATTGTATTTCCCAATTTCTTCCATCGAATTTGCAAGTAAAGATGATGCAATTCCTTTTTTTCGATATTTTTTAGATATTGCTATTGAAACTAAATGCCCTTTATTCTCTAATTTTAAATTATCAATAGACGGTATTTTTTCAACTCTCCACATAATATAACCAATTACTTTTCCTTTACGATTGCAGGCAACCAAAAAAGATTCTGGGTAATTATCAAGGATACTCTTATAAAAAAAGTATGGATAATCTTCTGGTAATTCTTTTTCATTTACCTGAATAACACTTTCTAAATCCTCTAAACTACACCTTCTAATTGTGATTGGATCATTTTTTTCGAAAATATGGTAATAATTAGGTTTAGTATCCTTGTCAGTCCCCATAATAATTACTATTAAAGGTAATTTATCATCTAATTAATGTTATAGATATATAAGATATTACTTTATGTGTTTTTAAGCTTTTTTAATTAAATTTAATGGTTGAAATCAATTTTCTAAAATATTAAATGCTTTACTTTTTTGGGATTTAAGATATTTGATTATGCAATTTAATGCTTCCTGAATAGTATTTTTATTATTATAATTTTCTAAAATTGTTTTAAGTGATTTTTTATCTTTTTTTTTTAATTCTCTGCATACTTCTATCATTTGTGGTATGACCCTAACAATATTATCAATGATGGTTATATCTGCCCAAATAGATGTTCTGCTTAAAGGATTTAAATCAACGGCAATTATTTTTTTACCTAATTTTTTAAGAGCTTCAGTTCTATCCCCATCCTCTAACGGAACAAACACTACATCTGCGATATTAATACCATTTGGGTCAACTCTTCTCCTATTACTTGATAATTCATTAATTTCAACCATTATATCCTCTTCAATTCCTAATATTCTTGAGGCTCCTTCGTTTTCCAATAATTTTTTGATCGCTTCAATTCTTCCCTTTTTTCGATAAAAAAGATTGATTTCAAGTTGAGCTTGTGTGATACTAGATAAATGTGCTAAATCTTTTGCACACAAGGCAGCTGTGTTGCCATTTACACTTATAATTGGATGCTTTGCCAATAACATTAAAGCTACTGCTGTTTTTATTGCTTTTTTAGCAAATTTATTGGTTTTTTCACTCAATATGTAATCAAAACATTCTCCTCTGCCATGAGCAATTAATCCCGCTTCTGCTACGACTAAATTGTGCATTCCCTCAATTATTTTATGTCTATGCTTTAAACTTAAATATCGAGGATGATCAGTTGGTATATCTTCAGCATGATTTTCATTAGGGTTCATTGAACAGATTTTTACTTAATTTTGTTGTTTATATAATTTAGAATTAAGAAAAACTATTAATCTTTTGGTTCTTTTATTATCGATGTTGATTGAAATGGAAAAGGATGAACATAAAAAAAGTAATGATTTAAAGATTTTTCGTACAAAAAAGTTACTAGCAGAATTAAAATCTAAAAAAGGGTTTCACACAGAGTTAGTTTCTTTATATATACCTCATGATCGTAAAATTTCAGATATCACTAATCATTTAAAAAATGAAATTAGTGAAAGTCAAAATATTAAATCAAAATTAACAAGAAAAAATGTATTAGATAGTATCTCAACGCTATTAGGACAGCTTAAAAACATTGAAGAAGCTCCAGAAAATGGATTAATTATGTATTCAGGAGCAATACCTCAAAGTAATACCCCAGGTACGGAAAAAAATGAATTATATATAGTAGATCCCCCTGAACCTGTACAGACTTTTCGTTATCATTGTGCTAGTGAGTTTTTATTATGGCCTTTAGAGGAGATGTTAGAATCTAAAGAAACTTATGGATTGCTAGTTATTGGAAGACAAGAATCTGCTGTGGGCTATATCAGAGGAAACCACGTAGAAGTTATAAGAGAATTCACTTCAGGTATTCATGGCAAACATCACGCAGGGGGTCAATCTCAGAGAAGATATGAAAGACTCATTGAAGAAGGGGAGAAGCAATTTTATAGAAGAATTTCACATGAAGTTAATGAATTATATTTGTCAATGGAAGATTTAAGAGGGATTTTCATTGGCGGTCCAGGACAATCAAAGGAAAAATTTGTTAATGATGAAAGTTTAGATTACCGTTTAAGGGAGAAGATTTTAGATGTAGTTGATCTAGGATACGGAGGTTCTGAGGGTATCCGAGCTCTAATTGAAAAAGTGAAGGATAAAATTGAAAATGTAAAATATATACGAGAAAAGCAGATAATGCAAAGTTTTATGAAAGAAATTGCTAATGATACAGGGTTAGCTACTTATGGATTTGAGGAAGTACAAAAAGCCTTGACATTTGGAGCCGTAGATACTTTGATACTTTCTGAAAATTTAGATACCTATAAAATTTCAGTTGAATGTTCAAATTGTGGATTTAAGGAATTATATACCGCTAAAGAAAATGAAATTAATG
>CAYUTF010000154.1:0-5236 GCA_964447495.1 uncultured archaeon | reverse complement strand
TCTGCTTTTGATTTCTTTTCATACTCCTCTTTGATAATATTAATAAGATATTTGGGGAAGATGAGCTCAACATAAAAATCTGATAAAAGAGCATAATATTCGTTATGGCGATCATCTTGAAATACTTGGATCATCTGACTCTCCCATAAAATTTTCAATACCTCATCAACATCATCAACGCCTTTCTTCTTTAGTTTCTCAAGATCATTTCGAGTAACGATTGCAGTACGGAGTAAACGTAGAGTTTCATAGACCTGAGGATTAATTAGCACATCAATGATAGTGAGATTATCGTTTTCAGTAGGACGATAATTTTGAAAGAACTTCTTTGTTTCCGTTCGATAGTCTTCAACCAATTGAGAAGGTAATCCTCGATCGGCGGGATCTTTTAAAAGTTGTACTGGGGGAACTCTCATCATGATTAAATCATTAGTAAGAAAGATTAATTCTGATGGCATTCCTTTCACCGAAGCTTCTTTTATTATCTCTCGTTTAATTAACTCAATTAACACTCCTTCCAAATCAACGAATCCCTGTTTATACCTATCTTTCAGCCAGACCATTAATTCTGATTTAGATACTACACCTTCTTCCTGTAATCGATTGATGATCATACGTTTTATCTCATCTTGATAGGTCATTGCTAATCTTTGCTCGGCATTTAATGTGGGATACACCGATAGTCGCCTGAAAAGTGAGGGGATTAACTGAAGATATGCTTCATCTTCTAGATTTTGTAAAATTATCCTTGAAGTGTCTGCAAGTCCTCCCTCATAAGCATCAGGATCATCATCTAAATTCAAGAGGAGAAGAATATAATATCCTTTCTCGGGTCCTGTATAATAAGATGCGATGTTTAAGGAACCGACCATTAAACTTATCATCCCTGATTCTCCACTATATTCATGGGTACTGTACACCTGCATTAAAGTTTTATCAGTAACGGTGATTTCTTCTGGATACTTTGCTAAAATTTCCGTTCCAACTCGTTCATCCCATTTCATCAATACTAAACCGACTGGCATTAGCGTTTACCTCCTTCTGATTCACTAACTTCTGGTATTTTTTTACCTTTCTTTCGATTAACCCCGAGTATGTCATCTAAAGACAAGCCTATCATCTCCCATTTATCTCCTATTTTTTTAACGATAAATTCCTCTTTGCTTGGATATAGCAATGAATCTGAGACTGATTTTCTTCCTTTTATGTTCTTACTCATCTCTCTCGCTTTCTTGACAAAAGTTGGTATCCGTGCTTTTTGAATAGTACGATAAGCTACAAGACTACCAACCACCGCGACAGCTGCTCCGACAATCATTAAGAAATAAAACATTGGAAAGCCTGGGAATATTTCCACAAGACCAACGACGATTGATAGATCAATTTCATCTGAATAATAAAAATTATTATTCACTATTATAGTAGCTGGAATTGTTTGAGATAAGAAAAATGCATTGGGTAAATTAGAAGCATCAATTCTGATTGAGTAAGTACCATCGCCTCCATCATCAAAATAGATAGTTTGCCCTTGTAGTTTAATAGATACATCTGCTCCTATTATAGCACTACTATTAATTGTATCGCTTAATTCTAAATTAATTATTAGATCATTTCCGGAAATTGTTTCTATAATATATCCTGTTGGAAGATTAATGTCAAATTTCCGAGGTATAATATTTAAAATTAAGATTCCTCCTCTTTGAGCATAATTCTCCTTTTCAATATTAAATATGATAGTGTAGGTTGCAATTTCTCTATTTTCAGTATCAAAATCTAAAGCATATACACCATTTCCTAAATCATCTAGGAAACCAGCACCGCTGTCTACCACACTTCCTCCAATTTCCTTTGTCCATTCATAAGTTCTTAATTCACTTCCTATTAACCCAGAACCTGAACTTTCCACGATATATGTAAAGTAGAACATTTCGACTTCCCTAAAAGCAAGGTCGACAGAATCGTATAGTCCAACTGATTCATTTATCAGGGTTTTTATAGCGAGGACATTTATATCAATGAAAATAGACTGCTCTCGATAATTCTGCTTACTTGCAGTAATTTGAAGTGTATATGAATCGCTATTTGGAAATTCTGAAGATAATAATTCAAATTTGTATCCTCCGGCACTAGCAGTAGGACTGAGAGAGCCAACCAAGGTTGAAACACCAATAATAGAATACTCAACATTAGCCTCATCAATTGGATTACTTCCTCCAAAGCTAATATCCGTATAAACTACTTCCATTATCAATGACTCACCCCAGTATGCTGATAATTCGGTTTCATTTCCTATTAAAGTTGATGATTTCGAATCAAGAATGAACGAAGTTGAAATATGTTTCGTTATAAATCCTGCTTTACTTGCAGTAATTTCAATGATGTAATCATTTTCAGACACCCACTCCTCTCCATTTGGTTCAATCGGATTTACCGTATTTATACTCAAATTGTATAGACCTCCTCCTAATGGAACAAATGTTAACGTTTGAGTGTTAATTTGTACAATTCCCGAAAAAATGTTATATTTGACAGTTGCGCCATCCATAGCATAATACATTGTTTCATTTTCAACATACGTTAAATTAACTTGGAAATATAATGTATCACCTAACATTTGGTTAAATTCTGGATCTGGAAATACCAGAAACTCCAGATTTGTTTCAAAGCTAGAACCAAATGTAGCATTCACAATTGAAGAGTTAAATGCAACAAAGTAAAATGTAGTATTTACTACGCTAAGAAGATATAAATCTCCATTTGCTATAACATTAGTAGAAGGCATTTCAAACCATTCAATGGAAAATGTTATATTTCCATCTTGAGGTGTGGCATAGTTCGCCCATCTAAATGTTAATTCACCATTATCGTCAGCATTTTCGGAACCAATTAATTCTGGACCAGTACCGTCATTTCCCCAGAATGTCACTTTAGCACCACTTAATCGTCCTTTATAATTGTTTTGAGCAGTATCGTTGAATCGGTTTAATATCAAAGAGATAGAAGTCATCTGAACATTAGTAAAATTTAACTTATAGACTCCGAATGTGTCCACATTCGTTTCATTCAATTCGATTGTTTGAGGCGTAGTTATTGTAAGTGTTTTTCCGTATCTCACATACGATACATTAACATCATAAGTTCCTCCTTCTAATCGGTTAAATATTGTGCGTCCATTCACATCTGTTTCTTGATTCCAATTAGATCCATAATCTAATGCATTCCAAACATTAACAGTTGCTTCTGGAACCAAATTACCATCAATATCGGTAACATTTACATCTAAATTATAGAAAAAGCTATCTTGTTGGTAAAGATAAACATTTGGATTCACTCTCAATGTTAACAACATATTATCGAAATAATTGATAACTCCGGCATTATCTAAACTACCTGAACTATTAACGCTTCCTGCTAGTTCCCAGAAATCGATAATAAGTTTATAGGATTCACCACCTACACTATTATCAAAATCATTAATAGAGCCTGGTAAATACTGTATCGTTCCACTTTCATATAGTACATCCCCTTTAAAATAGGAAATACTTGTATGAAAAGGATCAGATAATTCAAATCCCTTCACGAAAATACCTATCGCATCCTTGGAAGGATCAGGAGCATTATGTATAATAGTGTAATTTTCCGATATAAATCCTGTGGTCGTTATATCTTTTTTAAGGTTTCCATCGTAAACATACATTAACTCACTATGATCATCCACCATTGTAAAATTGTAGTTTGTATTTAAAGCAAACATGCTGTCTAGTGTTGAATTAAATAAATTTTCAAAGTAAATACTTCGCTTTATGCTCCATAGATTATAATCATAATAAAAAGAACAGATATCTTGCGTGTGCATATCAAAAGCGGTTGTCCAGTCGATTTGATATTTGGAAAATACATCTCCTGTTTCTAATGGTAAAATTGATTGGATTGTGGAAGGCATTGAGCCCAATTTGAAATCTTCAACTTCGAGCTTAGAAAGGGATTTATTGTATGCTACAATTTCATCAATAACTCCGTTAAAATAGGTATCAGTATGTTCTGTAGCTCCAATTGTAAAGGGACTTCCCGCTGCTCCATCTAAATCAGTTGCACCGCTCCAGGCACTTGTACTATACCAATTATTGTTAATTCTAACGTCACAAGTATCAGTATCTGCATTAAATCTTATAGCAATGAAATTCCATGCTCCAACTGTGACATCATCAAGATTCCCAAAATCACTATACCTATCAGCACTACTTCCAGCACAATCAATATATACATGAACAGTGCCTCTTTCTTGACCTGAAATTGAACCTGAATTTATACCGATTTCAAAATTATCATTTATAGAATCACTTGCTTTTGCCATGAAACAATTTTGGGTATAATGATTACTTCGTGTATTAGTCAATACTAAAGGTTTAATCCACGCTGTTAGTGTAAATTCGGTACTACTATCACTAAACGGATCATACGTATCCTCAAGCCCATTAGCATAGCTCACAAAATTAGTACCATCAAATTCTATTCCTGATCTTACTTTTCCATTGGTAAATATAGGACTCCCAATCGGTGTCCCATCAAGTTCATTACCAGTAGAATCTGAATATGAATTTTCAAAGTGGGCTAAAAATTTTAAGCTTGGATCAGCTAATTGCTTTTCCGGTGCTAAAGAACTATCTAAATGGAAATCTAATCCTTGTCTTATCAGTTGTGTTGAAGCTAGTCCTGTTTTCATAACTGCTTGATATTCACTCCCTACGGTAACCGTTAGGGTTCCAGCGTTATAAGTACTAGAAAAATTAGTGTCATAACTTTTTTGTTCGATTCCATTATCATTATCATTATAATAAAGGAAATAGGTCTGATTTGTACCAGCAGAAATATTTGCTATGAATGTAATCGTACAGGATTCAATATAACCACCAACATCTGTGAAATTCCACATTTGCATAGGAAGAGCATCACTCCATTCATCATTTCCCGTAGCATTAAAGCTGACAAGTCTTTCAGTATTTATATAATGTTCATCTTCCCGAAAAATGAAATACACATCAATGGGTTGATATCTATCTATCCCTTCGGTCTCTTCTAAAACAAATCCAATTCGATATCTGTAAGTTTTATTCCACCATATGGAAAGATCGTATTTAGTTCCAAGATGATATACATCAGAAGATTTAGGTTCAAAATCTTTATATTCACTTATATCATCAATATCATTATCAACTTTAGTACTTGGTTCACTGGG
>CAYUTF010000153.1:0-5306 GCA_964447495.1 uncultured archaeon | reverse complement strand
AGATGGAGGCATAGATGGTGGAGGTGCACCTTGAGGGGGTATAGAGGGAGGTCTCATTGGAGGGGGTCTAGGCCTTCCATATTCATCCTCGTCATCTCTTTCATATTCATCCGACATATTAATCTACTTTTTTAATTTTTTATTTTTTATATTTTCTGTAACTTAAATGGGGGACTAAGTTTATAAATTAATGCACTTATGCAAAAGATAATCTATTGGAGATACTCTTAATTGAAGCAGTTCCAATAGGATTTTAAGTTATTTTTCAATTTGGGTATTAATTTTTTATTTATGTAATTTAAAATATCTTTGTCGGATTTTCGTGGATTTTCGGTAATTAGTTGTTCTTTAGTATCATTTAATACTTGCAAACAGTTATAAACTGCAATAGCTTGCTTATCAATTTCATAACCCCCCTCTAATGTTATTAGAATTCTACCGTTAGCAAATTCGTTAGCAATAGTTTTAATTTTATCCAAATAATTCGCAGGTGCTTGATATGTCCATCCCATATTCGTTAATCTATCAGTCCAATGGGTATCAAATCCAGCAGATATAAGTATAAATTCGGGTTTGAATTCTCTACAAACTGGGTTAATTATCTCATCAAAGTAGAGCATAATTGTATCATCTGCAGCTCTTGGAGGCAGAGGATAATTAATTATTTTACCCTCTCCTTTACCAGAGCCAATATCGTTAATAAAACCACTCCCGGGATAAAGGGTTCTTCCATCTTGGTGAGAATTAAATATTACAACTTCTCCATAATCAGAACCGTTATAAAAAACATCTTGTGTCCCATTACCATGGTGACAATCCCAATCGATGATGGCGACTCTTTTTATATTTTTTTCCCTAAACAAATATTCTGTTGCGATTGCGATGTTATTAAAGATGCAAAAACCCGAACATTTGTAAGCATTAGAATGATGTCCAGGAGGTCTCACAGCAGCAAATACGTTATTTACATTACTCTTTAAGATTTCATCAATTCCTTTTAAATTACCTCCAACACTATACAATGATGCTTCATATGTTTTCGCTGAAACAGCAGTATCCATATCAAGTTGTTGAATGTGTCCAGTAACTTTAGCTAACTCACTTACTTCTTTAACTTCATTTATTAAACTTTCTTCATGTACATACTTTATTTGCTCTAATGTTGCTTTTAAAGGCTTAATCAACCTAAAATCTGGATTTTCAAACACCTTTTTTTGATTTAACAACTCCATAATTGCAATAAGTCTTTCATGACTCTCTACATGTGTCCCAATTCTATGTGTTAAATATACAGGGTCGTAAACTATACCTGTGGTCATTTAAATCTTCTTATTGTAGTTTTTTAAAACTAAAGTAATATTTTAATTAAAGTATAAAAAACTTTCTATTTCATGAAAAAAATAGAGTTATTTGGATTCTCCATCCAAGTAATCTATGATCGGAACATTTTGAGGGATATTTAATAAGATATTAAGAGCATTTTGAACATTTATCGTTAATCTTTGGTAGAATTTCTTTACTTTCCTAATATAAAAATCCTTATTTTTAATATCTCTAAATATTTCATCAAAATGATCTCGAAAGATAGTAGATTCAATCATCGCGTGACAGTTTGCACACAGGCATATACATCGTTCTTGAATCATTTTACTTGCCAATTCTTTGATACTAAATCTTCTGAAAGCTTCACTACCAATATCCCTTTTCTTTTCTGGTTTTACATGGTGAAAAGTTAAGGTATGGAGTTTAGTTTCACCGCAATTTATACATTTACCTTTAAAAAGCTGTTCAGCAATAGCCCGCTTTCTTATCCATGATTTAATCATATATTTAATATGCCACATATATTGGGAGTCTTTTTCCATTTTATATTTCAAGTCTGGATGATTTAATATCGCTTCATCTATAGAATTGTTAATCTCTTTAGGAGTCTTTTGAATTCCAGATTCATTTCTAAATAAAAATTTATTTAGTATTAGATTTTTATAATCTAAAAAGATCGTCTGCTGTTTCGGAGCGTGACAGTTTCTACAGAGGGGCAAAACACCATCCTCTTCCAATGATTCTTTGATTTCGAGAAATTTTTTTTTCTGAACTCCTTTCCAAGAATTTTTTTTATTTAATGGGTGATGAAAGTCAAAAGCCGGAAGTTGAGAAATATCTATTGAACAATCTGAACTAGCGCATTCACCACTGTGTTTACCAGAATTTAGTTCAAACAATAATCTAAGCTTCTTTTTGTATTTTATAATCTCACCATATATTGCCATACATTGGTTACATTTAGAAACATATCCTCCATCAGGTAATCTACGATAATCATTCCATGGTTTTTTAATGCCGCAATAACCACATACTTTTCCATCATCATCTTGTTCTAATGATCTTCTATTTAATGATTTTAAATTAAATTCCGTGAAGCTTGTGTTCAAATGGGAAAGGATTTTTGGCAAAATATGATTTCTTAGTGTATTTAAAGCCAAACCTAAATTATAGTGTCTATCAATTAACTCTTGAGCAAATTTTTCTATTTTTATTAGATCTTCATTTGAATTCTGATTAAATATTTCTAGACTACATATAATTACTACAAGGTCCCTAATTGTCTTGTTGAAAAAATGTAAGAATCCAGGTATATTTATTGGGGAATGATCCAATATATTTTTGGATTGAATATGTTTTTTAACAATTTTTTCAATTTCCTTATTTTCTGAATATAGATATTTATAATTTCTTAAATTGGTATTTAGGATTATCTTATATATTAATTGAGTAATAATTTCGAGGAATCTAGTTGATATTTTGAATTTATTATCATAATAAAAAATCTTAGGATAGTCACTTTCAGGAATTTGGTATTCTGCAGAAATATCATTTGTCAACATCATTTCTCCTTGCCTATGTATACTTCTCGGAAATCTTTTATTATATCTCTTAACATCATGAGTATAAACATACTCCAACGCCAAATTCTTGATTGTCACGCGGTTAAATGATAATCCAATCTTATCCAATTTTTTTACAATCTGAGTAAGATTTAGATTTGTTGTTTGAATTAAATCAATGATGAAATTTTTGAGGATGTTTTTTTCTTCTATTAGAATACATAGATCATATAATTCTTCTGAATTTTTTCTATTATCTAGCCAATTTATAAAATCTTTTGTAATATAACGTGTCCCAAAATTTGCAGTTTTATCTTTAAATTCTTTAGAATATTGAAGAAATGAATTTACTAAAAAGGGGTTTAATAATTCAGGATATTTTCTTGAAATGGAATCTGGAAATTCGAATTGTATACTTTTCAATTTCTTAAAATATTTATTGTGTATTATTTCTTCTATATCAGATTTAATAAATTTCACGGATAGTCCTTCTTTATAAAATTCCAGATAAACAGAGAATCGATCAAAAGCATTTATTCTTGTTTTCTTTATTTCTCTACTTTCAGAATGTAAACCTAATAGACATCTACATGTATATATGTTAAGGATTTCATCATACTCGTGCTTAATTTCCTCTAGAGCCATATCTTGGTTAGTTTTAGGGAAATTTAAAGTTTCAATGATCCTCAAAATATTTCCTTGCCAATGGATCAAGTAATTTCGAAGGGAAGTAGAAAGGGGTTTTAGATCATTAGATTCTGTAAGGACACTGGAATGTACCCGAAGGTTTTTGAGGAGTCGAGTATACTGATTAACGATTTCATTCAGTCCTTCTTTAATTGCATTATAAACTTTACCAATTTTCGTTTCCTCTCCTTTTTCTAATAATTTTAACTGTTTTTTGGTCAACTGTTTGAGATATCCATTAGAAATCGCATCCATGTATCGAGACACAATTGGCGCTCCCCTTCCCACAGTGATACAATAGACCCAACCTTTTACGAATGATTCTAATTCTTCTGGAAATTTTGTTCTTATAGCTTCAAGCAGTTCATTTGGGGGAAGTCCTGCTTTATCAAAAAAACAAGCTAATGCTCCATCGATATAATCACTGATCCTCTCATCAACATAAACCAGTGATAAATGATGCTTTTTGCACTTTGGATGCTTTCCAAATCCTATGAACCTCATTTTTAGCGGTTTAACACGCTTCATAAATTCGCATCCGAATTTGGGACAAATTGCGATCCGATCTTCCCCAACGGTCTTTCGTGAAACATCAGTATAAGATTTCATGAGGGTAGCCTCTCCTCAAGTTGTTTTAATGATTTAATTTTCTTCACACTTGGCATTCTATCCAATAATACCTCCAATTCCTTATCTAAAATGCTGTAATTCAGCTCAAGCTCCTCATAGAACTTGTGCAATCGTTGGAACAGGTAACTTTTTACCAGACTCATAATTTGAGCTAATTTGACGATAATCTTGAGGAATCTGGGAGGAGCACGAAATTTCTCTTCTGAAAATGAGTGGATCAAAATAGATACCTTTTCAGTAAGGCTCAAAAGGGTCTTGAGATTCGTTTTGTTGATTTCACATTGTAGAAGTTGGATTCCTTGGTTGAGAGTGACCCCCTCCTTCTGAATACTTTTCAGAAAAGATATATATGTATTGGATAATGATTCAATCTCTTTCTTTTGTGCTTGGAATCCTTGACAAGCGCTATTTTTATTCGATAGCATATTCGATGGAACATTAGATCGAAATCGAAGTTGTATGACTTGAGCTTTGGAGTTAAAAAAGGTTCTTAGTTCTCTAGATAATTCCGTTATTTTTTTCACACCTTCAATTTCATAGAAATGATTGAGAATCGCATTTAATTCTAAATTGGAGTAAATATCAATATAATTGGTCATACGTTATTCTTTTACTTTTTTAATAGCTAAATAATACGGTTCTTTATAAATAAAAAAAAATTTCATGGAGTGTTATAAAAAAGTTTTAATTTTGAAAAATTAAATCTAAATTCCTAAAACCTACAAATTAAAAAAAAAGAAAATTATATTTTATCAAGCGATTCGATAATGGGATCGCAAAGAAATTAACGCCAATTGTCCTAGAAGTTAAATTTTCTGCCTCTTTTAATTTTATAAAATACTCCCATTCTTTATCGTTTAATGGTTTAAGCGTTCGCATTTTCTCTTTAAAGCCCTTATTTACTTTCTCACTTATTTATTGAAATAAGTTCATGAAATAAAAATTGAATTAGGGTTGTACTAGTAATTTTATAAATTCTCGATTTTGGGGATTTAGATAGCTATCAAAAGTTTGTTGAATATCTTTAAGTGGTGTCACTCCTGATATGAATTGATCTGCGTCAATTTTTTCTTGAGCAAACAACTCAATTGATGCTAAAATATC
>CAYUTF010000152.1:0-5451 GCA_964447495.1 uncultured archaeon | reverse complement strand
ATTCCATTGGATTCCTTTATTTTTTCTTCCCATCTTTTCTCTCTTATCACTTTTTTTAATACTAATATTCCAAAATTATTTAGTATATTTGAATTTAATAGTTCATATTTTATTGTTTGGAATAAGTAAAATTAAACGAAAGCTCACCATTATTAGGTTTTTTTAGTAAGACCCGACCAACGAACATTTTTTACTCCAGTTTTTTGAGCAATATCATAGAAGGATTTGATTTCTTCTTCTTTCATTAGAGGTAGGCCACTTAAAGGCCAATTCATATCTAATCTTTCATATTTGGATGCACATAAATTATTGAAACTTAATAAGTCCCATCTCTCTGGAATATTGTTTAAGGAGTGAACAATAAATTCTCCAATTCCTCTTATATTGTCTTCGGTAGCGGTATAATTTGGAATGATGGGTGTTCTTATCCATATTTTTTTTCTATGATCTTTAACATAATTAGATAAGAAAATAGCATTTTCGAGGATCAAATCATTAGAGACCCCTGTAAATTCTTTATGCTTGGTGACATCTATTTCTTTTATATCTAATAAAATCAAGTCAACAAATGGCAATAATTTTTCATAGATTTTCTTAGAGGCATATCCGCAAGTGTCTAACGCAGTTGAGATCCCATTTTGTTTACACTTCTTTAGAAATTCAAAAATAAAATTAGATTGGACAGTTGGCTCTCCCCCTGATACAGTTATACCTCCTTTAGATTGAGTATAATATACTTTATCTTTCTGAATTTCGTAATATAAGTCCTCTAGATTCCACCATACTCCAAAAAGATGAAGCGCAGTACTAGGACATTCTTCTGCACAATCTCCGCATCCAGTGCATTTTTCTCTATTAATATGGAGCCCATCTTCTTCAAAATGTAATGCATCTTCTTTGCAAACTTCTAAACATGAATGGCACCCAATACATTTATGCTCAAACCATTCTAATTGAGATTTCTTTAATATCGATTCAGGATTGTGGCACCAAACACATCGTAGTGGACATTGTTTGAAAAATACCGTGGTTCGTATCCCAGGACCATCTTCCGTTGACATTTTTTGTATTTCAAAGAGAAATGCCTTAGATTCAGACATACTTCAAATTACTAATGCTAATTATTATTGATTATAAAAATATTAAGAGATTCTTTAAGTTTTTTGGAACGAGAAATAACGTGTTCAAAATAAAAAAGAAGAAAATTAAATATTATGAGATTCCCGTGCGATAATCTCGTCTTGTAATTCTTTTCCAATTGCATTGAAATAAGCATTATAACCGGTCACTCTGACTAAGAGATTTTTATAATTTTCAGGATGTTGTTGTGCATCTCTAAGCATATCTGCATCGAGCATGTTTACTTGAAGTGATGTTCCCCCTTTTTCTGTATAACCTCTTAAATACGCCTTAAATTTATCCTTATTTTCTGGATTTCGCAAAATGCTTGGATTAAAGGTGATAGTATGACTTGCTCCATTTGGTAAATAATTAATATATCCTCCTTCATCCGTTTTTCCACCTAAAGCAACTCCGACAGAGTTCGTTACAGCTGTGGGACCTTTCTTATCCACTCCTGCTGAGGGACAAATTGCGTTAGACAAAAAGGTACCAGCTAAGCGACCATCAGGTGTTGCAGGAGTATAACTGGCATCTGCACCTGCCCAGTAGTTCCATGATAACATACCGGGGCGGAATTGAAAATCAGTTTGAGTCTTATGCTTCCAAGTCTCTTTAGCCCATATTTCCATGACCTTTCTTGCCATATCGTCCGCTTGATCATCGTCATTTCCATATTTTGGAGCCTTGTTTTTTAAATGGTTTTGTAAAACTACAAAATCTTTTCCCTCATAATTATTAACCAGAGCATCTTTGATTTCTGAGATGGTATACTTCTTGGTATCATATACAAGGTGTTTTATTGCCAGTAATGAATCCACTGTCGTTGCAAATGCGACACCTTCAATTGTAATAAACCTTAATTCGGGTCCGCCATTTCTTACGTCCAGACCCTTCTCAATACAGCCCCGAACTAATGTAGATACATAAGGAGTAGGCAAAAAGGTTGCTCTAAATTGTTCAGTCATATCATAAAGATTAACCGTATATTGAATAATACTTTCAATCTGTGCTTTCCATGCATTAAAGAACTGATCCCAAGTTTCAAAAGTTTCTGGTAGACCTGATTTGGGTCCAAATTGCTCTCTTTCTTTACTCCATGGTTTGTTTGAATTTCCCGGCATATTCTTTCCATTCCATAATGTTAATTCTATACTTTTGGCTAAGTTAGGATTACAATTTACAGTACCGGAGCGATCATTTCCTTGCATGGTATTTTCAAGACACCCAACACATGCATAATTCCAAGCTTCTTCTTGTGGAACACCTTCCTCAATCATACCCGCAATACTTCTTTCATCGAAATTAAGTAAAAAGGGTGCACCTTGAGCTCGTGATATCATTGCTACTACAGTATCCAATAATCTTTCAGGAGACTTTCGATGCAATCTGATATTAGGCTTTGGCTCTAAAATGGGTGACCACTCATCTATAACTTCTAAAATTGTGTAAGTTAATTCATTGGTTAGATCCTCACCATTCGGGCCACATCCTGAAAGAGTCATAAGTTGTCCAAAAGCAGAAGTGATGCCTTGTTTACCTACCATAATCTGTGCATCATAAACAGTATTGGCGTGAAACCAGAAGCTTCCCAATATCTCTTTTGCAAATTCCTTTGAGATAATATTCTCTTCGATCACATCTTTTTTGTACAATGACCATAAGTGTTGATCTGTTCTTCCAAATGAGACACCTGGACCGGGATAGGACTCATCAGCCATTACCAACATATGTGTGAGCCATAATGCTTGTACTCCTTGCCAAAAAGTCTCAGCAGGTTCCCAGGGAACGCGCTCTAAATTTTTTGCCATTTGTTCAAGTTCATTTACTCTCTCTTGACTTGAAGCAGATTGCTTTAATCTTCTACATTCTTCTGCATATTCAACAGCCAATCTTCGTGGAATTTCCGTTGTTCTTATCATAGCTCTTAATTCTGCGCCTTTAGGACCTGCTTTCTCTTTTTTGCTTAATTTTTCATATTGTTGCTTGGCATGTTCATGTAGGTATTTAAATCCTTTTTTAATAATGGTCTCATGATCAGGTATAATGTGGCCTCCTGTGGGCCCTAAATTACCAAATCCAGACTTATGATATTTGTAAAATGCGTTTCTATTTTGGATATTCATTTTCCAATGTTTTTTAGCTTCCTTTTTAGTGAGCGTTTTGCTTAACTGGGTATTAAACCTTCCGCCAGCAATCAAATCATTTTCAGAAATGATTTCTTGAGGGACATAATTGAGCATTACTTCTTCAAAGAAAATAGCTCTTCTTTCGGGTAAAGATAATTTCCAGAAATTATCTGGTAAGGTGGTAACTGGAATAGCCATTGATCGTAATGAGCTTTCAAATACACCCTTTCCTTTATTACCTATATAAGTATGGACTTCAGGGGCGATATAATAGTTACTTTCTTCCCAGATTGTATCCCACACCGTTCCAGTAGTAAACGACATATATTCATTAGCCCACTCTCTCTCAGTACCTTTAAAATAATATTCTCGCAGCCATTTAGACCTTGGAAGTAAGTCATGTGGCTCCGCTATGGAAAATTGAGGTTGTTTCTTCTTTAGTTCCGAATTATTATCAGAACTGCTCATATTTTAGTTATTACCTCTATTTATAGTTAGAAAATTTTTGATTATTGAATTTTATATAATTATCATAATTAAATAAACCAAATAAAATTATAAAACTTCAAATTATTTTTAATAACATACGGTTTATATAATGTAAAAATAAAAATAAAAAAATAAAGGAATTAGTAAACCATTTTGATATATTCCAACCTTCCTTTCACTTTTTCTTCCCTAATCGGAAGAAATACATAAAGATTAATGCTAAGACACATGCTATAGCAGGAAATATTGATAATAAAAGTTGCAGTCCAATAATAACATCTAATGTTCCTGTAGGTTCGTAGCTTGTCTGCCATGCGGTATATTGAAATACTAAATATACGGATGATATAAAAAGGATTATCGAGAATCGATGGATAAAGGCATTCGTTCCATAAAAACTTGCAGAACGTTTCACTCCACCTTTGGATTCGTCTTCATCTATAACAAATCCCATAAGAATGTCAAAATAGAACATAATACCTGAAATGCCAAATCCTATTATACCTGCATTTATAATAGCTAAGAATCGACTGATATTGTCTGAACCATAAAAGAGAAATGGAATAAATGAAATTGCCATAACTATCACGGTTATCATAAATCCCTTTCTCATTCCATATTTATGCCCAATCTTTTTATGTAATGGCATTACCATAGCGGCAACTAAGAAAGCTAGTACTATTGAAATCCCGTAAAATAAGAAAGGTCCGAGCCCTAAAAATTTACTGGATTCACTTATCCCTAAAACATATGAGCAATATATGGAATACATTGACGTAAGCATATTTAGTACGAACCATGTAAACATATTTGCAAAGACTAAAACGACAAAGTTCCTATTTTTGAAAGTGATTTTCAGCGATGTAAAAAATCTGGGTCTGCTATCAAACTGCTCTTGGGTTTCTCCTTTCTCCTTTATCCCAAAAAACACAAAGAAGAATCCTGTTAGTGCAACAACTACAGCAACAATAATACCGCTCATTATATAATATGGTTGGTCACCAACTCCTCCAATATTTGGAATGAGAAAAGAGGGTATCATGAAAGCCGCTAAAATCGCAAAAATGGTTACAATTCGTAATATAACATTTGTTTTTGATCGCTCTTGTACAGTTGGCCACATTTCAGGAAAAAGACTTTTTACATTCACATCAAATAGAGTATAAACTAATTCAAACAAGACAATAATAAAGATAAAGTAAAAAATTTCGATACCAGAGGGTACTGTAAATAGAAAGATCATTATCAAACATAATGGGATGAAAGCAATCAATATAAAAAATTTTCTTTTTCCATATTTGCCAAACTTTTTCTTATCTGACAAATATCCGAGCAATGGATCATTGCACATGTTCCAAAATCCCCAGATTATATATCCAATCCACATCGTAAAGGTTTCAATGCCTATCACTGTAAAATAGAACACAAAAACCGTTGCTAAGAAAAATTGATATGTCATTAAATCGGGAAAGCCATTCAAAGCGAATAAAAATCTGTCCTTAAATTTAACTTCTCGTTCACTCATTTTCAACACATTTTTGTATAGAGTTTATAATAAATAATACTTATTGGATTGTAGTATATTAACGTTAAAATAAATTTTCAGAATTTTATGTAGAAAAAATACTAATTTTTAAGGTTCAAAATATATCCCATTATTTAATAATACGAGGATAATATCGAGATATCTATCATTTTTCGTCAAACTTCTGTT
>CAYUTF010000151.1:2345-5469 GCA_964447495.1 uncultured archaeon | reverse complement strand
ATTAATGATAATACTATACTAACAATATTATCTATATTATCATTATTAATTTTTATTACATTGCTTTCATTTAAAATAAGAATAATTAAAGTAACTAATGAAGCTATAAATTTTTTATTTTTCAAAATATTTTTTAAGACTTTCATATAATCATCCTTTCAATATAACTTCGATCAATTTTTTCAGTTTATCAATCAAGCCAATCAAGCTACCGCCTATTGTTCCAAACATTAGGCTTAAAGCTGTAAACTTTCTAATACTAATATTTTCTTTTGATTTTATATTACAATCTTCTTTAGTAACAAAATTTGATATTTGAATCTCAATTTTATCTGTCTTTTCAGAAATATGTTTTATTAATTGAGTATTATTATTTTCAATTTTCATATCAACTTTTTCAAGAATATCAATTACCTTAAGCAATAATTCGTCTTGTCGCATTTTGTTTACCCTCTATATTTATTTTTTATGAAGTGCTTACATCAACAGGAGTTAATTTTATATATGATCCGCTAGCATAAACAGTTATTGCACTAGCATTACTTGTATATTGAGACCATTGCAGTCTAATTAAGCCTCCTGTTGGGCTGGCTCTTACTAAAAATCTTTCTTCAATGAAAGTTGGTTGTGATCCAGAAGCAGCCAATCCATAAGCGACAGCATCAGCATCATGATATAATGCTGACTTCATATTTGTATCTTTTGAATCTGTATTTGATTGAGCTGGCCCTAAATTTCCTCGATATGACAATAATGCTGTGTTTACAAGTTGCCATGCTACCTTTAAATCTGGAGTTGTACTTACACATCTTGCAGATAAATGTAAATAAACTTCATACACTTGATCGGCTCTTAAATATGCCCATAAATACTCATCATTTTGCAATGTTGTATTGCTTGATAACGTTTGATTAGAAACTTTTTTTATAATAGTTGGTCTTGTTTCATTTACTAAATGTAATTGATTCATACTATTAGAAATTGCAAAATCAACTAAAAGTCCAAAAGCTGTTTCAGCGACACCAAGATATATATCCCCAGGGCTTGTAAATGTCGTTTCATATTCGCAAATTGCTAAATTTTCACCGTTTTTATAACCTAATACTCTTATGCTATCATTGTATTTTTCAAAAAATATAATGATTTTATTGTTAAATTCAATAATTGTATCAAAAGGATATGTCGTATTAACTGCCGCTCCTCCATTTGCTACCGATAAAACTAATTCGCTTGTACTAGCATACACTTCGGCATAGTGTGTTGAATCAATATAAAATGTCATGCTTGGTAATCCATCTTGTAGCTTGCAAGTCCATTCAAACTTAGCGACAAAACAATTAACATTTTCATAAATCAACATTCCATTTTTATAATAGCCCGGAGTAAATGGCGTTTCAAAGTTATCAGGATTTAATTTTATAATTCCTAACTTCTGTACTTGTTGACCAACGTCATCAACTACCGTCCATACTGGAAATGATTGTGAAAATTGATTTTCCCAGCCTGAAGCTACTCCAAAATATTTTTGAAATGGATTAAAATAATCTGAATCATCTGGATCATGTCTAACCATTTGCATATACTGCAAAACGATATATTCATTTTGATAACCAGCATTATAATCCATTTGTATTTGCCAAAAATCTATATTATTCCAATTTGGCGAACCACTCCAAACATAAAAGCCAGATTTTGGCGCCCATGCAACATTCCATCCAGTATCAAATCCCCATGTATCTACTTCGAAATCATATTCATAAGTGCTAGAAATTGAAGTATCACCGATATTAAGATATAAATATCCTCCTGAATATGCTGCTATGTCTGATATATAGAACATTATAAAAATAAAATCATCTGTACTTGATGCACTTTCATCCAAAAACTCTGTTAAATTAAGTGCATCAATATTATGGGCAAAATCGAAATAATCCGCAGTTGCTATTGGAATTAAAGACTTTAATCCTCTTTCACCTAAAAAAGCATCACCGCCATACACTGAATCATTTGATAATGTACCAGTTGGATCATTATTCAAATAATCTGAATAATTAGATTGAAAAGTATCAATATCTTTTGTATTTCTTTGTCTAAAATATTTTAAATATTCTTTTAATTTAAAACTTGCACTTCTAGCCAATTCCTTGTCAGCTAAATTTACAACCCCTTCTAGAGCATTTAAATTAGCTGCATTGATTGGCGGCGATGCTCCATCAATAAAAGTTATTTCTGAAAAATCATTAAAAGCAGTCATATTAATGCTCCTTCCTATTATTTTTTATTTCTATTGCTTCTTTTCTTGTATTTGCATTTTTATGAGAGCTTGTTGGCTTTTTAGTCTTTTCTATTGCATTTTTTTTAATTAATGGATTAACCATTTCCATCTTATATCTAATTATAGTTATTTTTTTAGGTTCTTTTGAATCTTCTTTTAATTGATCTTCTTTTTTTAATTTTGGATTATCAATTTCTAATAATTCAACATAGAAATTAAGTTTATCTTTTATCTGATCAATATAATTTTTGCAAAAATTTTTATAAAATTCTTCAACATATTTGGGATCATTTATTTTATTTTTATCTATCTGAGCATCCATTTGAAAGATCATTGTCTCTACCCCCTTGTAAATTCATCTTCACGAACAAAATTTATTTGTTCGGTTGCAGTTTTTGATTCTACAGGATTTAAAACTATTCTACTAATCATTAACCCTGTATCTTTTCCGCTACCCTCTGTCCAATTTATGGATTGACTGCCGCAGAAAAAACCAATTTCTTTAATTGTTACAATTCCGCTCAAGTCTGTAGGCTCAGTGTCAAGTAATATAGCTGTAGATGTTACAATTCCAGTTCCTGTCTTTATTTTTGATATAATTGGAATTCTGTAAATTTCATTAATTAATTTTGTCATAGTATCTAAATTTGCTGTATTATCATCACCAATTGCAACATGCCTTAACAATAAGTCAGTCTCTCCATCACCATAAAGAGTTTTTATTACTTCGTCTAAAGCACTATTCATCAATCGATTAAAGATAAGCCTATTTGTTATAATTTTTCCTGTTATCATATCTTTTTTTATTAATCTAATCTTTCCTATCCAGCCATGTTTTTCTTTTATTTT
>CAYUTF010000151.1:0-2245 GCA_964447495.1 uncultured archaeon | reverse complement strand
CCGAAGTTTGGAAAAATTGTATCGCAAATTTGACCATTTTTCCAATTGTGATTATATGAAGCCAACATTATTTTATTTGCTACGCTTGAATATCTATCTAATAATGCTTGGGCTTTTTCTTCTCCAATCAAAATTCCTTCAATACTTGCTCCACTTTCTACATCTTCATATAAGCCAGAGCCGCCTTCAATCGTTTTTCTTTCATTTATAGAATCTTCATCATCTTTAACAATGTCGATTGAATATTGCCCAAAGTATTTCAAAACTAAAAATTGTCCAGTTGTAAGAGCTTCTTGATCCTGATCTTGTGTAATTGTATTCTCAGCTTTTGACCAATACCAATACATGTCAGAATCCAATCCATTAATTCCGACATATCTAGGATCGACTAAATCTTCATCTCGTGGATTATTTTTATATCTTTCTATAGTAATATATATTTTAGGTTTATTATTTAATTTAAATCTTACATAGTAACTTCTATTATCATCTGGGTTTGGGTTTGCTACCTCGGTTAATTCATCTGTTACGGCTTTTACGCTCTTTAGAATTTGCTTATTTCTTAACTCTGAAATATCTTGCCCAATTTTTAAACTTCTCCATAAATAATTCGTATTTTCTCTAATTTCTGGTCCTATATTAATTGTTCTATCATCAAGGTAAAACTTTTTATTTGCATCAATATACCATTGCCAGCCTATAAGCTCTACAAGCTCATTGAACAAAGTAGAGCAATAAACATAAGGGCAATTAACCGATATTTCGTTTAATGTTTCATCAATAGAATCATCATCATACCATATCCCATCATCTGCCAAGTAATTATCAATTACATCTTTTATTAAATCTGAAATTTTTAATTTGGGATATGATTCATTAACAAGCCTTCTATCGCAAATCTCGTTATAGTCTACACAAGTAATTGATTGAATTGTTGTTGGTTTTTGATTAATTTTTTCAATGTCTGGCGTATCAATTTTACCACCATAAATTAATGTTCCATTTTCCCATACTTTTACATCTTTTCCGCAAACAGATTGAAAATAAAATAAATTACCTGTTAGATTTTCATCAATTAGATTGAAACTGAGTACCCCACGAGTACCAGTTTCATCATAACTAATATTTAGACTTTTACTTTCAACTTTTACTCCTGAAGGCAAAAATTGATTATCAATCTTTAAAACAAATGACATTAGAATTTACCTCCATATCTTCTTAAGACATCTTTCATATGTCGCATGAAATCATTCATATCTTTGATTCCATTAAAATTAAAATCTCCATTAAAAGAAATACCTTGATTATTATTTGTGTTCGAAGTTTGTGGAGCAATTGACTTATTATTTAACATTAAATCTTTTAGAAAAAAATCTCCGACAGCTAAATTAGCTTTTGCAAGACTTTTTTTAATTGGCCCTGCAAAGTTTAATTTATCTAAATCTCTAAGCGGTCCTTCTTTTGCTGGTGAAAATGGTAATAAATCTCTTAATCTTTTAACTAAGCTTTTTAACGCTCCAACCGCTGCACCAGCTGCCGCATTAATACCGTTTTTAATTCCATTAACGATTGCCATTCCTGAGGAATAAGCAGATGAAGCAATACCTTTAATTTTACTTTTTATATTACTAACCATGCTAGAAATAGTGCTTATTGCCTTTGATTTTATGCTGTTCCAAGCCGAACTAAAAGTATTTTTTATACTATTTAAAAGACTTGAAATTCCGCTTCTTAAACTGCTAATTTTGCTTTTAACTGAACTAATTAATGAGCTTACAATACTTGAAACTTTAGATTTTATACTATTCCAAATTGAACTAAATACGTTTCTTACTGCATTAAAAATTGTTGATACATTACTTTTAAATGTGTTAAAACGACTTATTGCAAGTTGTATTAATGCACTTACAATTTTTGAAATATTAGATTTCATGTTATTCCAAGCTGCTATAATGGCATTTATTAAAGCTACTATAATTGAATTAGCCTTAGTTTGTAAATTTATGAAAAATTCAATAATTTTAGTAACAAATCCAATAATAATTTCTAAAACTCTTGCCGGAAGAGTTAAAAACCATTCAATTATTCCATTAATCATATCTGGCACAATTGATCCACCAACTAAAGTTTCGTATAATCCAGTAAAAAAACCAACTATTCCTTCGACAAATCCCGAAACTAAATCAATTATAGCAACAACAATATTTCCAAAAAAGTCTAGAATACTATTCCACATATTTTGAAA
>CAYUTF010000150.1:0-5493 GCA_964447495.1 uncultured archaeon | reverse complement strand
GGTTTAATGCATTTTGAAGAATATTATATTAAATATAGATGTGAGCCTAAAGTTAGAAATATTAATTATGTTGGTATTGAAAACGCAAAGCCAACCAAAGAAATTTTTAAATATATCGAAGAGGCAAAAAAAGTTATAGTTTGTCCTTCAAATCCAATAGTATCTATAGGAACCATATTACATATTCCAGGTATAAAAAGTACACTTACAAAAGTAAAGAAAAAAGTATATGGGATTAGCCCTATTATTCAAGGCACTACAATTAAAGGTCCAGCAGATAAACTTATGGAGAGTTTAGGCTTAGAAGTATCTTGTATAGGTGTTGCGAAATATTATAAAGCTTTTTTAGGGCATTTTATCATAGATTTAAAAGATTGTACGCTAAAACAAGAAATCAATGAGCTAGGAATTGAAACTTATTGTTTTGATACCATAATGGATTCTATAACTAAAAAGAAAAAATTAGCGCAGTATATTATAAATATTTAAATTTATCTTAATAAGCTGTTATGTCTCAGAAACTTGTTCTATTTGTGATTCCTCACTGACATCTTTTTTAACATAATCGCCTACAGAAGCTAATATTTCCTTTATTCTTCCCTCTTGTTGTAATCTAATAAGTAAATTCCTATGTTTCACGTAGGATATTATTTTGGCAATTACAGGAAAAATGAGCATGATAGGGAGTAGTAAAACTATTATTACTTCAGGAGAAAACATTACAACACTCTCTACAATTGCAGGGGGCATATCAAAAACTACTTCTAAGAACCATTTTGGATGTATGATGATAAAACTGATAATTACGAGCAAACCAACGCGAAATATGAAATTAGTTAATGTAGAAATTGCGAGACTTTGTTGTTTTGGAGCAGAAGTTTTTGCAGTTAATGTATCTTGAGCTTCTGGATCTTCCCGAAAAAGTCTATCTATATATCTTCCAAGCCTTCTAGTTTTAGAAGCTGCTGTAACTAATTTTTTTTCCTCTTCCTCTAACTTTTTCCTTTCAATCATTTCTTTAACATAAGAAAAAGACGCTCCTGTTTTGGAAAAGAATTTACTAATCGTCGCTTTTTCTTCAATTTTAAGTTCTTCCCTTCTTTTCTTTGCCTCTTCTTTAATTTTATCAACATTAGCATTGATATAATACGATTCACTTCTCAATATTTTTAATTGAGCTTCTAATCTATCACTTCTTTGGAGTGACGGTTTCGTTACGGTATCAGTGTAATTAATTTGAAAAGCTAATTCTAAATAGAGATATGAAATAATTGCAAGAGAAATAGTTGGGCTAGATAAAAATTGAAAAATATCATCAATAGGGATTTGATTCAAAGACGCATCTAAGGGATTAGGCAAGTCCTCTAAATATTGAATTTGGATATGAAATAAATCTAACATATTCTTAAATCCAATAAGTATTAGAGGTATGATAAGCATTAGCACTAAACAACCAACTGCAATTAAATCATGTTTAGGATTTGTTTTTATAAATGAGCGAATAAGGAATATAATAGAAAGAATAAATAATAATTGGAAGGCCACTAAATATAAGTCTCCTAGAAAAACCGTGAACTCATCACCGATTAGTTTGGGGATGTCATCTAATTTAGGTGGATCCCCTGATGGGAAATTAAACCACAAACCTACAAAATTGCGGAAAAATACTTCGATAAAATTTTTCATAAATTCAAATCTATAATTAAAAAATATGAAGGAAGATACTAATGCACTTCCAAAGGCAATTATTGAAGCTAATCCAAAGAATAGATATGTGAAAATATTGCGAACACTGTTTATAAATGCAGATAATGCCAATTCTCCTTTTGTTGTTGTTAATATTTCATCAAAATGAAAAATATTAAGGAAAATAATTAATATCCATATAAAAATAACAATGTTGATAATTTTTAAAATTAATAAATAACTTCGTGCCATTTTTTAATACGCCTTCCCTTTCTTCTTTGCTTCCATATATGTACTTAATACCTGATTCATCATATCATCGGGACCCACAGTAATTATATTCACACCTAGATTTCGGAGTTCATGCTTAATTTTTAGAATTTGTTCCATCATTTCTTCTGAGATTGCTTCAGCAAGGGCTTTATCGGTAGAAGATAAATCTACCTCATGTATTTCAAACCAAGGGCTGAACGGATTAATGACTATAATAGTGTGATTCATAGGTATTAATTTTCTAATTGCTTGACTTATTTCTTTTACCGATCCTTCCAAATCAGATATAATAAATACTAAACTTCTTTTTTGATAACGTCTGTTCAGAAAATCCATTGCTTCAACCATTCTATTTTTTCCTTGAGGTTTAATTCTAGCAACGAAATCTAATACTTGGTAAAAATGATCTTCACCACTGTCCGGTTTTAAAAATTGGAAGTTTTTCTTATCTGAAAAAGTAAAAACACCAACTTTGTCTCTTCGAGTTAAAGCTACCTTGGTTAAAAGCATGCAAGCTCTTATTGCATATTCAAACTTTGTGTTTTCGATAGAACCTCCCGCCATCGAGTTCGAAGAATCGACAGCGATCATTACCGAAACATCTCTTTCAGTCTCAAATTCCTTAACTATTAATGTTTGAAATCTGGCACTTGCTTTCCAATCGATCAGTCTGTATTGATCTCCAAATACATACTTTCTCATACCATAAAATTCTGAACCGAGCCCTTTTTGTTTTGATCTTTGCAATCCATAATTTAACGATAAAGATCTTTTTGAACCTAAAATTTCAATTCTTTTAATATCTTCATATGGAGGGTATATCAAGATATCAGACACACTATCTGGCACAATTCTTTCGACGGAGTTAAATCCTAACCTGTCTTTTACTGTAATAGAAAGTGGTCCAAGGGGATATTCACCCCTCACTTTTGGTTCCAATACATAAGAAAATTTTATTAATCCTTTTGGCTTTATTCGAGTAGAAATAAAATTTTCACCTAACACAAGCCTAAAAAGTTGGGGATTATAATAATCTCGAATTTCTAAAAAATCAAAACTATTATTTCCAGTATTTTCAATGACGACTTTGACATGAACAAAATCATCCTTAAATATCTTTTCTTTTTCTAATTCTCTATGTACTTTTAATTCTTCCACATTCATTTGCCAATAAAAAATAGGCAAACTAATTATTGTACTGAATAGTAAAAGAATTGCGAAATATATCAGAAAATAATTCACAAATGCAAATCCTGCTGTGAGAAAAAACACAGCAAACAATATTAGAACTCTTCCTTTTCCTCCTAACATATTATTCTACCATTCTTTTATTAATTCTAATACATTCCTTCAAATTTTCATTTATATTATTTAGAGAAGCTAATGATTCTTTTTTAAATTGGGACAGGAATTTCCTCAACGATTCCTTTTATGACGGATTTAACATCGAGACCTTCCAACTCAGCTTCAGGCTTGAGTAATATTCTATGATTTAGTGCGGGTATCACTAATGCGCGAACATCGTCAGGAGTAACATAAACTCTTCCTAAAATTGCAGCTCTCGCTTTAGAGCACTTCATAAGTACTAATGAAGCTCTTGGTCCACATCCTAGTGCTATCTGCGGATGATTCCTTGTTTTTAAAATAATATCCCTAATGTATTTTAAAATTCTATCATCAATATAGACCATATTCATTAATTTTTGAGCTGCGAGTATTTCCTCTCCATTAGTTATTTCTTCTACTGTTGGAGAGTCTCCAGATATTTGTCTTCTCATAATATCAACTTCTTCATCCTGCTCCGGATAATCTAACCAAAGCTTAAATAAAAATCTGTCTACTTGAGCTTCAGGTAAGGGATAAGTTCCCTCCATTTCGACTGGGTTTTCAGTTGCAATGACTATAAAAGGTTTTTCTAGCATTAATGTTTGGCCTTCAATAGTTACTTGTCTCTCTGCCATTGCCTCCAACAAAGCAGCTTGTGTTTTTGGAGCACTTCGATTTATTTCATCAGCAAGCACAACATTAGCAAAAATTGGTCCCTTTTGAAGTACAAACGCACCTTCATTTTGGTCGAAAATTTTTGTTCCTGTAATATCGGCAGGTAGCAAATCTGGTGTAAATTGGACCCTTCGAAAAGATATACCCAAAGTTTTTGCAAATGTTTTTGCCATTACTGTTTTGCCTAATCCAGGCACTCCTTCTAAAAGTACGTGACCATTGACAAGTAGGGATATAAATAATTGTTGTAAAATCTCACCATAACCTACAATAACTCTAGATACTTCACTAAGAACCTCTTGAGCTATTTCACGGATTGGACTAACATCCAATGCTTCTCTTTCATAATATTTTGCTTTTTCAGGGCTTTCCATACATATCACTTCTTTATGATTATTTTTTTTTAATATTTTATAAATTTTTTACAACCCATTCCATTTCAAAGAATAGGTCTTCAAAATCTTGTTCATTTCTTACTTTACTTTTTCCATCTTTAATTGCTATAATTCTCTCCATAAACTTGGAAATTCTTCTTATCTTTAATTTAGGAATATTTGGTTCTTTAGCAATGATCATATCTATCACATTCTTTGTATTTATTTTTCTGTCTCCTAAAAGAGCATTAAGTTTACGTTCTAATCTTCGATAAAGTAAGACAAGAGCTTTTCCATATTTATTTTTTTCTCGGTACCATTCAATTTTTTCGGCAAAAAAGGATGAAGTTCTGAATCTTTCTCTTTCTTCTTTTTTTTCTTGTTCACTTGCTTTCTTTTTATGTGCTTTTTCATCCTTTTTTGGTAAATATTTTCTTAATGTATAAATTGCAATAATTGGATAAATCCAATTAGTAATGGGATTAGTGGAAAGATGTACTACATATTGTACAATAAAGCCAAAAATACCCGCAGAGGTTAAATCTCGAGAATATTCAGGACGAATATGAGCCTCATCAAAAACGACAACCCAATTATCTTTTTCTCCAAATGTAAGCCAATTTACAATATTAATACCAAATTGGCGATTCTGATACAATGGATTATTAATTAATTCATTATCAAATAAACTGGCATCAGCTGAAAGAAATACACGTCCTTGCCCAACATCTTTACCCATAAATACGGCATGTGAGTATCCTGCTAATGGCCATCGACTTGGAAGACCGGGAATTAATGAAGTCATCATACTCAAATCCAAATAATCATCATTTTCATTATACATTTTATCACCATTTTTATCAACAAAAGCATAATCTGAGGAATACCCTATGACATCCCATCCAAATGAAGATGTAAAAGGTTCTCCCAAAGCACTCGATGCTTCTGAGAGAAGAATATCAGTTATTCCAATAGTGGTTTGATGTGCTGAAAAGGATTTAATCACAGGAAAATCTGGTCTTGTATCATAGGATTGATTATCTCTTAAAATTCCATCTGGAAAGATTGCTACGGGAACTGAACCTTGGATATCAGGATCTAACGCGCTTGCGATAAAAATTTCCCATAGTAATGTACTTGTACTTCCATGATCATGACA
>CAYUTF010000149.1:0-5801 GCA_964447495.1 uncultured archaeon | reverse complement strand
GCTGCCAGCATATTACTAAACCCAGAAACACATTTTTTTACCATTCTTGTTGCATTAGCAATCTCATCAAGATCAGCTGTATTAACTGCTGCTTTATAACGAAAACATTGAGAGGCTAAAGTATACCCCAATTGAAGGGCACCGTTATCTGTTCCATGCCATTCTTCAACTTCAGTATAATTATCATTATAAAAGGAAACATCTACGCTAATATTTGTAGGAATGTGATATTTTTCCAATTGAAGATCATAATTGTGAGCCGTTTGTTCTAGATATGATTGATTATCTAAAATCTGCGATAATGGAGTAAAATAATTGGTATCTGGGGGATCTAATTCCAATGTAAATGATGCAATATCATCAATAATATATAAAGCAAACCCCGCATACGTTCCAAATCCAATAAGTGGAATTAGATACAATATAGTTATCAAGATATTTTTTTTAGGTAAATTTTTTCGAGTTCGTATTCTCATTTTTAGAAGATGATACTTTTTCTTGGCAATTTTATATTGTTACTATTTTAGAATTTGAAATATTTAAGCTTTAAAATGAAGTTGTTACTTACATCTTTATGAAACTCTAATGGCTAAATAATTTGTCTAACCAGTTAATATCTTGTTTAAGTTTTTCATATTCTTCCAAATTTCCTAAATCTCCTCTGAATTGATTTTCTTGCATTTCTAGTACCCTAATTTTCCAGTTCATCTTTGTTATTCCCCAGGAAAGTGCTTCTGGTAATTCAATCTCTCCTCTACTAGAGGGTTTGAGTATTTTGAGAATCTTAAATATTTCATTAGAGAGTATAAAAATTCCACAGTTATTCAGTTTTGAATTAACTGTGCCAGGTGGAGGTTTTTCAATGATTTTTTGGCAATACCTCTCACTACAAATTACAGCTGCACCGTGAGAAGTATCTTCTGTATAATTAGTTACTAAAATGAAATCCTCCCCTTCATTGGTATAAATATCATATACACTTTTATAGATATCATAAGGTACAATGATATCGCCCCATGTTAAGTAAAAATGATCCTCAGAGATTAAACTTTCACAAAGTAGTATAGCTCCTCCAGTACCATTCAGCTTTTTTTGTTCAATATATTCAATATCTGCCCCCCATTTCGATCCATTTTGAAAGTAATTGATAATCTGTTCTTTTTTATAGCCAACAACCATAATGAATTCTTTTAAACCGGCAAAAATTAACCCATTCAAAATATATTCTAATATTGGTTTACCATGCAGTGGCAACATAGTCTTTTGGTATGTATTCGTATAAGATCCTAACCGTTTTCCAAAACCTGCACATAATATTAATGCTTTCAATGCGATTCTACTTTTACTACAATAATTCCATAATATCTTAAATATTATAAGATAATAATTATTTTATAAAAAAGATATTACTAGGATATTACATTTTTTTTTCTTCTCTTCCACTTAGATTTTATTGCAAGATGTTTTAAGATTTTCTTTATGTTTTTTAATTTATCTAGATAATAAAAGTAAGTATTGAAATGGAATTAGATTCATTCTATGATTAGGGATATAGTTATTATTAAAGATGGTTTACCGCTACTAAGTAAAAATTTCGCTGAAATTGATAGTTCTAATAAGACTAATAAAATTTTTACTCAAGGTGATTCCTTAATTATGGTTTCTGGTTTTTTTACCGCACTAAATTCTTTTTCAGATTCATTTGAAGATCTTGGAACGATTAGTGAATTAAAATTGTCGAACAATGAATTAAAGTTATCATTTTTAAAAGATGGAAGTATCCCTAATCTAATTTATCTCGCAACTTATGATGAATCCTCTAAAGCAGTTAATGTTCTAAGGACTCTTAGAAAAATTGCCCAAACTTTCATACGTAAATATGATATCAACCAGATTCTAAATTGGAACGGAAGACGAGATTATTTCAAATCATTTGAAGATATGTTAGACTTCTTTGTTGAAGAGGAGAGAAAAGAACACGATGGTCAATTTAAAGAAAGAATTATTGATTTGTTTAAATCAGTTGAAGATAAAATTAATGAAGAATCTGATTTTAAAATTTTAAAAAAAAATTTGGATGAGGATATTACCTTACCAGAGTATTGTACTCAAATCCCAAAATTTAGTAGTACAAAAAAAGTAAACCCGAAATACTATTTGACTGGTGATACCTCTATTAATGTCTTCTATAGGATTAATGGGAGAAGATCGATTGGTCAAATAACTCGAGAATTAGAATTAAATCACGAACAAGTCTATAATATCTGTAAAAATTTAGTAAAACTTGGATTTATTAATCTCCAATAGAAATTAGTATTATATTTTGAACTTTATTTTTGTACTCGTTTTTGACGTTGTTTTTTTTTCTTTCGTTCATTTTCTTGGATTTCTTCATTTAATGCAGTTAACGATAGATCATCTTTTCCTGTAAATTTGAAGTTGCCAACAATTTTGCTTTCTTCCTTAACGCCTGATTTACCAATTTTCTCAAAAGAGAGAGTAATAGGATTATCTTGATTTAATGCTAAGTTTATAAAATTAATAAAGCCTAGGTGTTTGCTAGGGGCTATGTTGAACTTTATTGATACTTCTTTATTTTTATTTGTATTTGTCTTAAGAATTAATCGTAATTTCAATTTTGAACACATCCTTTATAAAAATTTTCTGTAGTATTAATGATTATGATTTAAAGTTATTAAATTAAAAAAGATATATTATTGTTATAATTAAATATAATATAAAAATAAAAAGAATTTCAAGATTGCTTCATGTCCTCCAATTTATTTCCTTTCATATTTAAAAATGAACAATGGTATAAAGCAGATGGCGTCAATGATAGTGATATCGGCGTTATTGTTGACACTGATCGTAATATAATATGGTTTTTTGAAGGCTCAAAGAGTTCAGCAAGAAATAGAAGTGGTGCTAAAGAATTATTAACAGATTTAAAACAAAAATACGAACTTTATTCCTTCAAACGTATATCGAATAGTACTCCAAAAGAAATTTTAGACTTTGTAGAAAATCTTAAGAAACATGATTATATCACACGAATAAGATATTTTCAGTATGATTTAGATAAAATATCAACCTATTATTTTTATATAAACAATATAGGTTGCTTACTTTTAATTTCTGCGATAACATTTTTATTTGGTTTTATTTTTTTTTCAGGAACGACAACCATTGGTTCATTTGATCATTTTTCGATATATATCAATAGTTTTACATTTAATATCAACTTGATTTCAATTCTATTTATTTCCTCATTTACAATTTTCTTAATTGCTTCGTTCTTTGGTGTTATTTTAAACAAAAGAGCATTATTTATTTATAATTTGATTACCAGTGTATGTGTATTTATAGCCTTTTTTATGTTGAGGATTTGGGATATAATTATCTATTATGATTTACTTGGTAATTTTATCTACATACGAAAAGATGTGATATTCCTATTTATATTTAGTTTGGATGTCTTTCAGATGCTAGGCATAATTTTTGGATATATTGCTGTGTTTTCAAGCTTTTTTGAAAGTAAAAGAGTTAAAAAAATAGAATTAACAAAATAACTGAGTTCCTACAAAGATGGCTTCGAAATTTCGATTAAGATATATTTTTCGTCCTATCATTAAAATTCTTGCTAAATTATTAATTAAGATAAGAGTTTCTCCAAATATCGCTACATTACTAATGCTAAGTTTTTCTATCTTGAGTATTATATTTCTTGTGTTCTTTTCCAGTCTCTTACTTTTTTCTTTGTGTGTATTTTTAGTAGGTATATTTGATGGAATTGATGGGATGATAGCTAGACTAACGGGTAAGGCTACTTCATTTGGTGGTTTTTTTGATTCGATAATGGATAGATTAAGCGAATTTAATATATATTTTGCATTGATTGTATACTGTCGTAGTATAATTTTATGGAATTTTTTAGACCTTCGCTTAGTAATCATAATCTCGTTATTTTCTTCAGTTATGATAAGTTATACAAGGGCTAAAGCAGAAAATGTATATAATGGGGATTTCGATGTCGGCTTAATGGCAAGATCAGAGCGGTTATTCTATATCGTTATTGCAATGATTCTTGCGGAATTTTATGGATATATTGGTGAATTACTATTTATATTTATGATATTAGTGATATTGACTGCATTTTTTAGATATTTTAAACTTAGGCATCTAATAACTGATTTTGAAAACCAAGATAATATTTAGGTTCTCTGCAATCAATAGTTTAATGTTCTTCTTGATTCCTCTTTTTGATTACATCAATTATTAACTTATCTCCATCATTAAGATGAAAGTAATCTCTAAGGTATGGTTTAGCTAATATTTCTATAATGTTTTCTTTATGGTGTGTGCGTTGAATATCTAATATTGCTGCTTTTCTCTTATTGTTTTTATTGTCCATTTGAGATATATAAACATCATAACATTTTACGGGACCGTATTCCCTGTTAGGATCTTTAAAACCAGCAATTATGATAGGGGTGATGGTTTGTAATTTTTCTCGTAAAAGTTCGTTGTCAGTATCACTTAGTCGTAAATTTAAGGTCCCTATATAGGGTTCAAATCCTAACTTTTCTTTAAATTGCTGAAAATATCCTTTAATCGAAACATAATATCCGCCTTCATGAATACCTTCGGTTACCTCCCCGATTATTAAGATAGATTCTAATAATTTTTTAAGTTCCTTATATATCGCTAGCATAATATTCGCTCCTTCTTTTGTTATAGAGATTTTCTGAGATTTTCCGTCAATTCTTCTTTTGATCCAGCCTAATTTTTCCAAATCGTTAATTCTCCTGCTCCCCGTTTGTTGACTTAATCCTAATAATTCACCAAATCTAACACTGCTAATATCTATATATTTTCGTTCTTTTGCAAATTGACATAATCGATAAAGAGCAAACCAATTTGCATAATTATCCGGAGATATATCACCACTATTATTCATAAATTCATCAATTTATTTATTATAGCTTTCTTTAACTTTTTTTTTTATTAAACTTGATGAGTGTAATTTATATTTATCATAATATGAATTCAATCTTCTTACTTCGATATTTTGAAGCCCTATCTTATTTAAATTTTCTTTTAATGTTTTTTCATCATATTTTTGATTTGGACCTAATAAGATTATATCTGGATTAATTTCCTCAACAGTTTTGAGTGTATTATTGTCACTCCTTCCTATCCTAGCATCTTTAACATTCTTTAAATTCTTAATAACTTCTAATCTCTGTTCTTGAGGAATTATTGGGCGTTCTCCCGAATAGATTTCTCTATTTTTATCGGTGGATACAATCACATAAACATCACCTAATTTTGCTGCTTCATTTATCAAAAAAATATGCCCTGGATGTATTAAATCGAATGTACCAGCAATTAAAACTTTTTTTTTTGACATTTTAGCTCGTTCTTTACTATTAATTATCATTTATTACTTTAAATGAAAGGCCTATAAAGACAGGACCTCGAATATCTATCTTTTTATGATTTGAATGAATATATTCCATTAATATATCATCCACCTTCAAATTTATTTCAGATGCTCTATATACCATTTTAACTCTATGCTCATAAAATGTTTTTCCTTGATCTAATAAATTTTCAATTTGATAAGCCATTTCTGCTGCAATACCTTCTAAATATGTTATATTAGTTTTAACATAATTTATATTATCTTCACTATAAGTCGTACCAATGATATTACCTCCATTTACACATACCACATTTAGCGCAGCAGGACCTAAAAGATTAACACCTTCATCCTTCTCCCATAAATATACTTCAATAGG
>CAYUTF010000148.1:3887-5822 GCA_964447495.1 uncultured archaeon | reverse complement strand
ACTTTTGCTAATAAATTTCACCGATTTTTAGAAAAAAGAATTGGAGGTATTGAATTAGTCTGGAAAGAATATTTTCTAGGATGGGTTAAAGATTATGCTAAGAAATTTTTTAAAATAGAAGAAAAAAGAGTATGGTCATTAAAAGAAACTTATTTAGATTTTATTAATTATCTGGAAGAAAAAGAGAGATCAGAACAAAAAATTGAGAATTTCATTATATTCTTAGATAATTATATTGGTAAAATTTCAAACCCCGATGAAAAAAGCCAGCTTTTAGAATTTTATGAAATATTTGAATATTGTATTAGTATTAGAACAGATTTCCCTAACTATATGTTAAACAAAATAAAAACAGAAATTAGCTTAATGACTATAGAGAAAGAATCTTTACCGCCTACAGATTATTTTTATATTAATGAAGAAGAATCATTTTTAAGTTATATTAGTGAAAAAAGGTTGAAGTTTTTTTCAAAATTAATAGCAAGGCCAACAACAATCATAATGAAACATCAGTTGACTAATGAAGAAAAGGATTTATTTATAGCTGATCTTTATCATGTTGTAAATTTTAAATATTGGCATAATAAGGTAAAATTTGACATATTAGATAATTTCAAAGAAGTATATCGAGAGTGGTTAAAAGAATTATGATTAGTGGAATAAAACGTAAAACAACAGCAATAGAAAGTGCAAAAAGATATTTTAAAACAGTCGATTCAATTATAACTCATTTTAGAAGAGAAAAAGATAGACAGAAAATTTTTGAGCTTATAGATAACACAGCAACTTTGAATAAGCTATTTATTGCAACTGCAGCAGTTCATCTTTATCACAATATGGGGATTAAGGTTTCTGATGTTTTAGAAGTAAATGTTCTCTCTTATGATGCCACTGAGAGATTAGAACTAAAAGAGAAGAAGATATTAATGGAAGAGGTTGAAATACTATTAAAGGATTCTTTCTCTTTAGAAATAGATTTGCTATTTCAATTAATTAGTATAGAAAATTTATTTATTTCTCTTTTAATAGAGAATAGAATTGCTAAACTGCAGGAAGATGAAAAATTAAAGAAATTGAAAGAGATTGAATCTAAAATTGAAATTAAATTAATCCAAATAATCTCTAATTACCCTTCTTTTTACTTTTATGATTTTATTGGAGATTTAATTGGATATAGTAATGATATTAAGGAAGAGATATTAGAGGAAAGTTCTGCATTTAAAGAGATATCTGCTGATTTGGAAAAAAAGTTGGAAAGTGAGGAAAAGGAGGATCTCTTTATAGAAGTATCTAGTTTAAACCGATTAATATTTAAACTTCAAAAAGAATTTGAATTTAGGTCATACAAGGAACTTCAGATGGAAGCAATGCCAATCAGAATGATAAAAAAAAGAATTCTTAATCATGAATTTGAAAAATTTCCAATCTCAGTTGAAGGTTTAATAGTTTTTCAGGAAGCAAATAACTTAAAGAAAAAAATTTTAGATTATATCAACCAAGCATTGCATGAAAAGATACATTTTGATTTATTTGAACAGAATATTCTTAAAATGATTAAAAAAGAATTAATTACACAATTAAAAACTCATCCTAATGATTTTTTATACTTTTTGGAATCCTTAAGCGAATCAAATTTCGATGAGATTATTTATAATTTGAATAAAAGAGGGATATATGATATTTTACAATTGATTAATGTTGATGAAAATTTAGCTGAAGATGTAAAGAAATATATGATTCGTTACAATATTAAAAAACAAGATCTTTTAAATTTGAATGATAATAAGAAAGATCTATTATATTGCGCTAAAGAGTTCTTATGTAACTTAAATTTTCCCGTAATTAAGAATATAATGACAAATTATGAAAATTTCGCAGAATATGGCTTAAATAAATTAATCTATCGAGAAGAACCAGAATTTGATAAATTATGGG